>NZ_JBHVET010000099.1:0-16333 GCF_042802135.1 Kitasatospora sp. NPDC057512 | reverse complement strand
TCCGGCCGCCGCTCCGGCTCCGGCTCCGGCTCCGGTTGCGGCGCCGGCTCCGGTGCCCGCGCCGGCCGCCGAGGAGCCGGTCCGCCCGCCCGGCGCGCAGCCGACCGGGGAGTCGGGGCCCGTACTGGACTGGCTGCGGGAGACCCTGGTCGAGCTGCTGCACGCGGACGAGGTCCCCGCCGACGCCGACTACTTCTCCATCGGTGGCAACTCCGTCATCGCCCTCCAGCTCCTGGACCGGATACGGGAGCGGCACGGGGTCCGGCTCAAGACGACGGACATCTACGACCATCCCGTCGTCGGCTCACTCGCACAGGCCGTGCACGACCGGGCGCGGCACGCGCCCTCACCCTCACCCTCGCCCGCGCCCTCGCTCTTGCCCGCGCCGGAACCGCCGACCGCCGCGGACGCGCCGGCGGCCCCGGTCGCCCCCGAGCCGGCCGGTGCCGAACTGCCGCCGATCGTCCCGGGCGGGGCGCCGGTGCTGTCGTACGGGCAGGAGCGCATGTGGTTCCACCACCAGCTCGACCCGGCGACCACGCTCTACAACCTCCCCGGCGCCTCCCGGTACCGCGGCCCGCTGGACGTCGGGGCCTTCAGGCTCGCCTGGGAGGACCTGGCCCGCCGCCACGAGGTGCTGCGGTCCAATCTCGTCGAGACCGACGGCCTGTCCGGGCTGAGGATCCGGCCCGAACTCGGGGACTTCTTCACGTACCTGGACGTCTCGGGTGAGGACGACCCGATGGCCGCGGTGGGCGCGGTCATCGCCGCCGCCATGCGCCGGGCCTTCGACATCGCCGACGAACCGCTCGTCCGGGTGACCGTCGTGCGGATCGGCGAGGACGACCACGTCGTCTGCTGGTGCATGCACCACGCGGTGAACGACGGCTGGGCTCCGCAGATCCAGCGGCGGGAGCTGCTGGAGTTCTACACGGCCCGCCTGGAGGGCCGCGCCCCCGAGCTCGATCCGCTGCCGGTGCAGTACGCGGACTACGCGCGGTGGCAGCGCGAGCTGGTGGCCGACTCCCGCCTCGACCGTGAACTGGACTACTGGCGCGAGCGGCTGAGCGACCCGCCCGCCCTGGAGCTGCCCACCGACCGGCCGCGCCCCGCCCGGATGGACTTCGCGGGAGCCACCCACGGGTTCACCATCCCGGGCCCGCTGGTCCTGCGGCTGCGCGAGGTGGGCGCCCAGGAGTCGGCCACGCTGTTCATGGTCCTGCTCACCGCGCTCAACGTGCTGCTCGCCCGCTGGTCGGGCCAGCGGGACATCGTCGTCGGCACCTCGACCATCGGTCGCAGCCGGCCCGAACTGTGGGGTCTGCTCGGCTTCTTCAACAACACCGTCGCCCTGCGCTCGGACCTGTCGGGCGACCCGGGCTTCCGCGAGCTGCTGCGCCGGGTGCGCGGGGTGGTGCTCGGCGCCCTCGACCACCAGGAGGTCCCGTTCGAGAAGGTCGTGCACGAGGTCGTGGGCGATCGCGATCCGAGCCGCAACCCGGTCTTCGACGTCATGTACGTGCACCAGACGCTGCCGCCGGCCGCCGACTTTGGCGGGATCGCCGTCGGACCGGCGCACGACACCGAGCTCCTTCCCCACTTCCCCGGGCTCCCTCCCGGCACCGCCAAGTTCGACCTCTCGATGATCGTCGGCGAGCTGGCGGACCAGGACGGGCTCACGGTCATGATGGAGTACGCGACGGGGCTCTTCGACGCCGACACGATCGCCGCCGCGTCCGAGGCCTTCGTGGAGCTGCTGCACGCCGTCGCGGACGACGGGGAAACGCACTGCGGCGGGCTCCTCGGCGGTCCTCCTCCGGCGGCCGGCCCGGTCGCGGACGAGCCGGCGGCCGCCTCCTCCCGGTCGGCCGCTCCCTCCCGGCCGGAGGGCACGGCCTCCGGGGCACCCGGGCGGACGCTCACCGACCTGCTGGAGGACGCCGCCCGGGACCACTCCGACGCGGTCGCCGTGATCGACGCCGACGGCGGGCTCACCCATGCCGAGCTCCACGAGCGGGCCAACCGGCTGGCCCGGCTCCTGCTCGACCGGGGCGCCGGGCCGGAGTCGGTCGTCGGGCTGCTGCTCCCTCGGCGCGCCGGAACCCTCGTGGCGATGCTCGCGGTACTCAAGACCGGCGCCGCGTACCTGCCGCTCGACCCCGGCTACCCGGCCGAGCGGCTCCGCTTCATGGTCGAGGACGCGGAACCCGTCTGCGTGCTGGCCGACACGGCCGCCGACCCGCATGTCGTGGACGTGGTCAGCCGGACGACCACGACCATCCGGCTCGACGACCCCGCGATCGTCCGGGAGTTGGCGCACCTCTCGCCCGCGGCACCGTCCGACGCCGACCGCCCCGAGCCGCTGCGGCCCTCGCATCCCGCGTACGTCCTCTACACCTCGGGCTCCACCGGAACGCCCAAGGGCGTCGTGGTGCCGCACCGCGGTGCGGTCGCACTGGTGGAGTGGGCGGCCGCCGGCTTCGGTGCCGGGTCATTGGCCCACGTGCTGGCGGCGAGCCCGTTCGGCTTCGACGTGTCGGTGGCCGAGATCTTCCCGGCGCTGGCGGGCGGCGGCAGCGTCGAGGTGGTCGAGAGTCTCCTGTCGCTGCTCGACGGAGACCCGCCGCGCTGGTCGGGCGGCCTGCTGTGCGCCGTCCCCTCGGTGTTCGGCGCGCTGATCGGGGCCGGCGGCCTGGAGGTGTCGGCCACGACGCTCGCGATGGCCGGTGAGCCGCTCCCCGCGACCCTCGCCGCGCGGATCCGGGAGACCATGCCCGGCACCCGGGTGCTCAACGTGTACGGGCCCACCGAGGCCACCGTCTACGCCACCGCGGCCACCCTCCAGGCCACCGCCCCGGCGGGCGACGGTCCGCCGCCGGAGGGCGCACCGCCCATCGGACGGCCGCTGGGCCACGTACGCGCCCACGTGCTCGACGCTTCACTCCGCCGGGTGGAGGACGGCCGCCAGGGCGAGCTGTACCTGGCGGGGGACGGCCTCGCCCGGGGGTACCTGCGCCGACCCGGGCTGACCGCCGGACGCTTCGTCGCCGACCCGTTCGGCCCGCCGGGCGAGCGGATGTACCGGACCGGTGACCTGGTCAGCCGGCGCCCCGACGGGCAGCTCGACTTCCTCGGCCGGGCGGACGCCCAGGTCAAGGTCAACGGCTTCCGCGTCGAACTCGGCGAGGTGGAGGCGGTGCTGGCCCGGCACCCCGCCGTCGCCGAGGCCATGGCCCGCGTCCGGACGGGGACAGGCGGCGAGGCCCGGCTCGTGGCCTGTCTGGTGCCGGTGCCGGGAGCCCGTCTTCCCGGCGGCCGCGTCCTGCGGGACTGGGCGGCCGAGCGGCTGCCGGCCCACCTGGTCCCGGCCGAGCTGGAGACCGCCTCCGCGCTGCCGCGCACGGGCAGCGGCAAGCTCGACCGGGGGAGGCCGCCGGCGGGCGCGCGGCCGGTGGAGGCCGACCCGCCGGCCGCCGAGTCTCCGGCCGGTGACCCGCCGGCCGCTGAGCCTCCGCCCGCCGACGGAGCGCGGGAGGAGCTCGTGGCGCGGGTGTTCCGCGAGGTGCTCGGGCTCCCCGAGGTCGCGGCGGACGGCGGCTTCTTCGACCTCGGCGGCGACAGCATCATGTCGATCCGGCTGCTGAGCCGACTGCGCCGGGCGGGGCTCGTCCTCACGGCGCAGGACATCCTCGAACACAAGACGGTCGGAGCGCTGGCCCGGGTCGCGCGCGGGACGAACGGTACGGACGGCGTGCGGGCCGCCGAGGCACCGCCGAAGGGATCGGTGAACACTCCGTGAGGAACGGGCCGGAGCAGGAGCGCTCGGCGGACCACCCGTCGATCCCGCTCACCACGACGCAGCAGGGGATCTGGTCGGCGCAGCAGCTGGCGTCCCCGGTCCGGTACCGACTGGCGAGCGCGTTCGAGGTCGCCGGCGACCTCGATCCGGGGCTGTACGAGGCGGCCTTCCGGTTCGCCGTGGCGGAGACCGGGCCGTTCGGGTCCCGGTTCGCCGTCACGGCCTCCGGGGAGCCGAGGCAGTGGGCCGGCCCCCTGCCCGCCTGGCACGTGCCGGTCGTCGACCTCCGGGGGGAACCCGCGCCGACGGCCGCCGCGCTGGACTGGATGCGGGCGGACCTGGCCCGCCCGCTCGACCTGGCGAACGGTCCGGTGTTCAGGACCGCGTTCCTGCGCCTCGCCGAGGACCGGGTCTGCTGGTACCTGCTCGTCCACCACCTGGTGGTGGACGGCTTCGGCCTCGCGCTGTTCGCCCGACGGCTCGGCGAGGTCTACGCGGCGCTGGAGCGCGGCGAATCCCCGGAGCCGGGCCACCACGTCCCGGTGGACACCCTGCTGAACGCCGAGCGGGCCTACCGCTCCACGCCGGACTTCGAGGCCGACCGCGCGTTCTGGACGGCGACGATGGCCGGCTGGCCGGGCGTGCCCCGGCCCGCCGCGCCCGGCCACGACGGGCCCGACCGGACGGGCCGGGCGCCGGTGCGCGGTGCCTCCCGGATGCCCGAGGCCCGGGCGGCCGCCCTCCGTGCCCGCGCCCGCGAACTCGGCGTCCCCTGGACGGCGGTGGCGACGGCCTGCGCCGTCCTGCTGGAGCACGTCCGCACCGGCGGCGGCGACGAGGTCGTCGTGGGGTTCCCGGTCGCCGGCCGCACCGCCAGGACGGCGGGCGCCGTGACCGGCCCGGCGTCGAACGTGCTCCCCCTGCGGGTGCCGGTCGACCAGCGCCGGCCGGCCACCGAACTGGTCCGGACCGTCGACGAGGCCACCACCCTCGCCCTCGCCCACCAGCGCTACCGGTACGAGGACCTCCGCCGGGACCTCGGCTTCACCGGGTCCGCCCACGCGCCGTACCGACTGACCGCGAACATCGTCCCCTTCAGCTTCGGCCGGAGCTTCGCCGGGCGGCCGATGACGCTCCGGCAGCTCAACACCGGCGCGCTGGAGGACCTCTCCGTCATGGTCAGGCCGGAACGCGGCCGGGCCGGCCTGATGGTGGAGGTGCACGCCGAGGCCGGGCGGTACGAGCCCGAGGAGGTCGCCGCCGAGGCCGACCGCTGCGTACGCCTGCTCGACCAGCTGATCGACGAACCCGGGCGCCCCGTCGGGGAGTTGGACCTGCTGTTACCAGACGAGCGCAGGCTGCTGGTGCCGCGCGTCGGCACACCCGCGCCCCCCTCGCCCGGTACGTCGCCCTCGCCCCGTACGCTCCCCGAGCTGTTCGAACAGTGGGCCGCACGCACCCCGCACGCCCCGGCGGTCGGCCACGGCGACCGATGGCTCAGCTACGCCGAGCTCAACGCGCGCGCCAACCGGCTGGCCAGGACGCTGATCCGGCGCGGCGCGGGACCCGAACGCACCGTCGCCCTCCTGCTGCCCCGCTCGGCGGATGTGGTCACCGCGATCCTGGCGGTGTCCAAGACCGGCGCGGCCTACCTCCCGCTCGACCCGGACTGGCCGCCGGAGCACACGGAGCGGATCCTCGCCGACGCCCGGCCGGTCTGCGTCCTCTCCGGAACCGACCTGGCAGGAGCCGCGACCGCGACCAGCGACGCCGACCCGACCGATACCGGAGCCGACCCGACCGACGCGGACCGCACGGAGGCGCTGACCCCCGACCACGCCGCGTACGTCATCTACACCTCCGGATCCACCGGCCGCCCCAAGGGTGTGGTGGTCCCGCACCGCGGCCCGGTGGCGCTGCTGCGGGAGGGAGTCACCGGGTTCGGGTTCGGCCCCGACGACACCTGGACGATGTTCCACTCCTGCGCCTTCGACTTCTCCGTCTGGGAGATGTGGGGCGCCCTCGCGCACGGCGGCCGCCTGGTGGTCGTGCCCCGCGAGGTGAGCCGCTCGCCGCGGGCCCTTCTCGACCTGCTGGTGCGGGAACGCGTCACGGTGCTCAACCAGACGCCCTCCGCCTTCCTGGCACTGGCGCAGGCCGACGCCGACGAGCCGGAGCGGGGGCGGGACCTGGCCCTGCGCTGGGTCGTTCTCGGTGGTGAGGCGCTCTCCCCGGCCGTCGTGCGCTCCTGGTACCGGCGGCGCCGGGACTCCGGGCCCGTCCTGGTCAACATGTACGGCATCACCGAGACCGTGGTCCACTCGACCCGGCTCGACCTGGACCACGGCCACGGGACGGCGCGGGCCGTCCCGATCGGCAGGGCCCTGGCCGGCATCCGGCTGTACGTCCTGGACAACCGGCTGCGCCCGGTGCCCCCCGGGGTGGCCGGCGAGCTGTACGTCGCCGGTTCCGGTGTGGCCAGGGGCTATCTGTACCGTCCCGCGTTGACCGCGCAACGCTTCGTGGCCGACCCCTTCGGGCCCGCCGGATCCCGGCTGTACCGCTCGGGCGACCTCGTACGCGCCCGCCGGGACGGCACCCTGGAGTACCTCGGCAGGGCGGACGACCAGGTCAAGATCCGCGGCTTCCGGATCGAACCCGCCGAGGTCGAGGCGGCGCTGCTGGCCGCCCCCGGCGTGGCGGGCGGCGCCGTACTGGCGAGTTCCGGCGCTCCGGACGATCCGGCCCGCACCGGGGCGCGGAGCGGTCGGGGGGCCGACGGGGCCGCCCGGCTGGTGGCCTACGTCGTCCCCACCCGCGAGGCGGCGGCGGACGATCCCGGGCCGACCCTCGCCCGGCTGCGGCAGTGGCTGCGCGGGCGGCTTCCGGCGCATCTGGTCCCGTCCCTGTTCGTTCCGCTCGACAGGCTGCCGCTCACCCCCAACGGGAAGCTGGACCGGGCGGCACTCCCGGCCCCCCGCGCCCGCGCGCACACGCCGTCGCGCGCCCCGGACACGCCCCTGGAAGTTGAACTGGCCAGGCTGTACGCCGAGTTGCTCGCCGTGGAGCAGGTCGGCGCCGACGACGACTTCTTCGACCTCGGGGGAGACAGCCTGCGCGCGACCAGACTGGTCGCCCTGGTGCGCCGAGCCGGCCTCGGCGCGCGGGCGGAGCCGGACGTCAGGGACGTCTTCGACCACCCGACCGTCGCCGCGCTCGCCGCCCACCTCGGCGACCCGGACCGTCCTGGCGACGTCTCCGTGGGACCGGGGCCCCGGCCCGTCCCCCGGCTCCCGCGGGCCGAGGACCGGGGTACCGAGCCGGTCCCGCTCTCCTTCGGCCAGCGGCGCTTCTGGTTCCTGCACCGGCTCGCCGGCCCCGACAGCACCTACAACGTGCCCCTGGTACTGCGCTGGGACGGCGAGCCGGACCAGGAGGCGCTCCGTGCCGCCCTGGGCGACCTCACGGCCCGGCACGAGACCCTGCGCACCCTCGTCCGGCAGCGGGACGGCCGGGCGGTCCAGCACATCCTCCCGGTCGCGGCCGCGCGCCCGGCACTCGCGGTCGAACCGGTCGCCCCGGGCGGGCTGCCCGACGCGCTGAGCGCCGCGGCCGGCCACCCCTTCGACCTGGAGAACGAACTCCCCCTGCGCGCGGTCCTGTTCGCCCACGGGGCCGCGCGGCCGACACTGCTCCTGCTGCTCCACCACATCGCCTGCGACCGCGCCTCGCTGCCCCGGCTGCTGGACGACTTCGCCGCCGCGTACCGGGCCCGCGTCGGCGGTGCAGCCCCGGGCTGGTCGCCGCTGCCCGTCCAGTACGCCGACTTCACCCGCTGGCAGCGCGGACTGCTCGGCACCGACGACGAACCCAGCGCCCTGCGGTCCGGTCAACTCGCCTACTGGAACAAGACCTTGGACGGCCTGCCGGAACGCATCCCGCTACCCGCCGACCGTACCGAGCGGACGGCGCCCGGACGCCCGGCGCACCCTGCCGGCGACACGGTGGCCTTCACCGTCCCCGCGGACGTGCACGGGAAGCTCCTGGAGCTGGCCGCGGACGAGCACGCCAGCCTCTTCCTGGTGGCGCACGCCGGACTGGCCGCGCTGCTCACCCGCCTCGGCGCGGGGACGGACCTCCCGATCGGCACGGCGGTGTCCGACCGCGCGGACGCGGAACTCGACGACCTCGTCGGCTTCTTCGTGAACACGCTCGTCCTGCGCACCGACACCTCGGGCGAGCCGACCTTCCGCGAGCTGCTCGGCCGGGTCGCCCGGGCCGACCTGGCCGCCTTCGCCCACCAGGACCTGCCCTTCGACCTGGTCGTGGAGGCGCAGGGGCCACGGCGGGCGGCGAGCGGCCGGGCCGTGTTCGGCCGGGCCCCGTTCCAGGTGATGCTGGTCCTCGCGCCGGCCCTCCCCGAGAGGCTGGAACTCCCGGGCGCGACCGCCGCGGTGGAGCTGGTCGGAACGGGGGCCGCCGGGTTCGACCTGAGCTTCGGCCTGTCCGAGCGCCGCGACGCCGACGGCACCCCTCGCGGCCTCGACGGCGTGGTCGAGTACCGGACCGACCTGTTCGACCGCTCCACCGTCGAGGCCCTCCGCACCCGCTACACCCGGCTGTTGTGCACGGCCGCCGCCGACCCGGACATCCCGGTCCACGACATCGACCTCTCCGAGGGCACTCGGTAGGGGAGCCCACCGGGCCGTCCGGCCGCCGTCGCCGCGCGCCCCGGCGACGCCTTCCGCGTGTGGCTCCCACACGCCCGGTTCCCGGGTCGACCACGGGCGGTCGGCGGCCCCACGTTCGTCGTCAGGCGGTGGCGCCCTGACGGCGGGCGAGGGCGTCGGACGCCTTGGCGGTGGCGTAGAGGGAGACGCCGAGGGCCAGCACGAGGGCGGCGCCGGCGGCGAAGACGGTGCCGGAGGAGACGGCCTTGGCGTCCGCGGCCTCGGCGCGCGCCGATCCGGTGATGAACGGGACGACCGCCAGGACGGCGATGCCGAGGACGACCTCTCCCCACACGACCTTCGGGAAGTGCCGAAGCGTGAGGTGGAGGAGGGAGGAGGTGTCGTCGGTGCGGCGGGCGTGGGCGATGCGGGGCATCAGCCAGAACTGGTTGAAGGCGCCGGCGGTGACCAGGCCGAGGACGAGGAGGACCTTGACGAGCAGGGCGAGGCCGTAGCCGGTGGTCCACAGCTGGGAGACCGCGCCGACGTGCTTCCAGCTGAGCCAGAGGCCGGAGACGGTGACGGCGGCCACGCAGACCATGGCGACCAGGCTGAAGCGGCGCCACAGGTCCGCCCACAGCAGGCCGGCGTCCGCGCCGAGACGGCCGCGGGTGCTGGCGAGGGCGACGAGCAGGGCGAGGCCGCCGAGCCAGACGGTGCCCGAGACGATGTGCACCTGGTCGAGGGCGAGGTCGAGCCAGCGGTCGAGACCGGCGGGGGCGGTGGCCGGGACGGCGGCGATCAGGGTGACGGCGAGGGCGGCCGGCAGCGCGGTGAGCGCTATCGCGTCGACGTGCCGGCGTACGGCGGGCACGAACAGGGCGGCCAGCAGGACGGCCGTCACGGCCAGGACGGTGTTCTGGACGAGGTAGACGGTGCCCTGGGCGATCCAGGCGCCCTTGGCGGCCGGGGCCTGGAGGTAGTCCCAGAGCCTGCCGGGGGCGAGGGCGTCACCGAAGGGCATGCCCTTGCCGGCCCGGGCGAGGCGGGCGGCGAGCTGGAAGTAGCCGGCGACCAGGAGCACCACACCGGACGCGGCCAGGTAGGTCGCGGCCCTGGCGCGCAGCACCCTGGAGTCGTCGGGGCCCGCGGCGCGCAGCGCGGGGCGGACGGTGGTGGCGTAGGTGACGGTGGTGCCGATGGCCGCGCTGAGGCCGAGGAAGTAGCCGGCCTTGGTCAGGAGGCGCCACAGCGGGGGCAGGACGTACGGGGTGGCGGTGGCGGCGAGCGAGGCAGCGTGCATGGGGGAGTCTCACGTGGTGGTGGGTGGATACGGAGCAAGGTGGTGCGCCGGAGGACGCGCGGGGTGGCACCCGCCCGTCCTCCGGAAACCGCCGACGGGGTGTCAGGTTCCGGCGGTGACGGCGTCCGGTGCCGCCGCGGCCCTGGCGGTGAGGGCGCGGCCGTAGCGGCGCAGGAGGAGGACCGCGGTGGTGGCGAGGCCGATCAGCAGGCCGAACCAGAGGCCGCGGGTCTCGCCGCCGAGGGGGTAGGCGAGGAGCCAGGAGGCGGGCAGGCCGACGGCCCAGTAGCCGATGAGGGTGATGCGGAAGCCGCTCCTGGTGTCGTCGAGGCCGCGCAGCAGGCCGACGCCGATGTTCTGGGCGCAGTCGAAGAACTGCAGGACGGCGACGACGACGAGCAGGCCGGTGGCGATCTTCAGGCCCTGCTGGTCGGCGGCCGCGTTCGGGTCGAAGTAGGGGCGCAGGACGAGGTCCGGGAGCGCGAGGTAGAGGGTGCCGACGACCGCCATCACCGCGGCGCCGCAGGCGAGCGCGGTGTTCTTGATCCGGCGGGCGGCGGCGTACTCGCCGAGGGCGAGTTCGCGGCTGACGTTGATGGAGGCGGCGTGCGAGAGGCCGACGGCGACCTGGAAGACGATGTAGATCAGCTGGTTGACGGCGGTGTGGGCGGCGAGCGCGGCCGGGCCGAAGCTGCCGGCGAGCAGCGCGGTGACGGAGAAGAACCCGGCCTCGGAGCCGTAGGTGGCGGCGATCGGCGTGCCGAGGCCGAGCAGGCGGCGTACGGTCGCGGCGTCGGCGCGCCAGAAGTCCAGGCTCAGCAGCGGCGCCAGCCGGTCGTCGCGGCGGGCGGAGGCGTAGAGGGCGAGGAAGGACAGCAGGTAGACGCTGCTGGTGGCGACGCCGATGCCGGTGAGGTCGAGCCGCGGCAGGCCCCAGGTGCCGTGGATGAAGGCCCAGTTGAGGGCGGCGTTGACGGCGACGGAGGCGATGGTGATCCGCAGCAGCGCCTGGGGGCGGCGCATGCCGACGGTGAACTGGCGGATCGCCTGGAACCAGAGGCAGGGCACGAGGCCGGGGGCGAGGGCGGCGAGCATGCCCTGGGCGCGGTGGGCGACCTCCGCGTCCTGGCCGAGCCAGGTGGCGGCCTGGCCGATGAGGACCATCAGGACGGCGCCGGCCAGTCCGGCGAGGGTGGCGACGGCCATCGCGGCCCGCACCAGGCCGCGGACTTCCCGGTCGGCGTCGGCGGCGGTCTCCTCGGCGGCGCCTTCGGCACGTTCGGCGCGGGCCGCCGCGGCCGCCACCTGGTTGCCGACGGAGGTGACCAGCCCGACGCCCATGGTGCGGAGCTGGTTGAAGATCACCAGGGCGAGGCCGCCGGCCGCGAGGGCCTCGGTGCCCAGGACGCCCATCATGATCGTGTCGGTGGTGGTGAGGGCGACCTGGGCGAGCTGGGTGAGGGCGAGCGGTACGGCGAGGGCGGCGAGCGCGCGGCCGTCGCGCGCCAGGGTGGTCAGCTGCTGCAACTGCTGCATGGTGGGTGTCACGTCTCTGGGGGTCACGTCTCTGGGGTCAGGGCCTGCGGAGTTTGGCGAGGGATTCGTCGATGTCGGTCTCGACGGCCTCGTCGAGGAGGTTGCGGGCCGTCATCCAGTCGTCGTTGAAGACGGTGTCCAGGTACTTCTCCCCGCCGTCGTTGATGAACGCGACCATAACGGCGTCCGGCGGCAGGGTCGTCAGGCGGGCCAGGGCGTCGTGGACGACGCCGCCGGCGGAGCCGCCGATGAGCAGCCCGGTGCGGCGGGCGACGACGCGGGCGGTGGCGAAGGCCTCGACGTCGCCGACCTTGACGCCCTCGTCGATGAGGTCGTAGTCGACGAGCAGGCCGATGGTGGCGCCCTCGGGGGTGCCGGTGCCGGACTGGTAGTAGTCGTGGGCGGGCGGGCCGAAGGCGATGGAGCCCTTCGGTTCGACGCCGACGACCGTCACGTCCGGCACGTACGCCTTGAGCTCGCGGGCGGTGCCGCACAGCCCGCCGCCGGTGCCGACGGCGCCGACCAGGACGTCGACCCGGTTGTCGAGGGCCTGGGCGATCTCCCGGCCGACCGCGTGGTAACCGACCGCGTTGCTGGGGTTGTTGTGCTGCTCGGTGAAGAAGGTGTTGTCCTTGCCGCGGGCCATCTCCTCGGCGAGCTCCTCGCGGGCGGCGGTGTGCAGCTCCTCGCCGTCGGTGTCCGCGTCGACGTACACCAGCTCGGTGCCCATGGCCTTCATGCCGCGCAGCTTGTCGGCGGCGGCGTGGTTGTCGACGACGGCGGTGAAGCGGTAGCCGCGCTCGGCGGCGACCACGGCCAGCCCGAGGCCGGTGTTGCCGGAGGTGGACTCGATGATGTGGCCGCCCTCGCGCAGCTGTCCGCGCTCCTCGGCGTCGAGGACCATCTGCCGGGCCATGCGGATCTTGGCGCTGCCGGTGGGGTTGAACATCTCCAGTTTGAGGAGCAGGCGGGCGCCGTTGTCGGCGCGGGCGAGTTCGAACAGCGGGGTGTAGCCGATGAGGTCGGAGATCCGGGTGACCACCGGGGGGCGGTACAGGGCGTCGGTCATGGCGGGGAGGCTTTCTCGGAAGCGGGGTGGCGTCGGTGGCATCGGCGGCGTGGGTGGCGTCGGATCACAGGGCCGGACGGCGGTCGAGGCGCCAGCGCGGTCGGCCGTCCTCGTGGTGGATGACGACCTTGGCCGGCAGGGGGAGGTCGTGGAAGGGGGACTCATTGGAGTCCATCTGGTAGCCGGCGGTGTTGGGGTAGACGAGGAGGTCGCCGACCCGGGGCCGGGCGGGGAAGGGGATCTTGCGCCAGGTCAGGAGGTCGGAGTCGAGGCAGCTGGCGCCGCCGACGCACGCCCGGTACTCCTCGGCCGCCCGGCCGGGAGAGCGGGGGAGGAGCACCGGTTCGGGCAGGTACTCGCTGTTGAACCACTGCTCGGACAGGCTCAGGCTGGTGCCGTCGACGGTGACGATGCCGTATCCGGCCCGGTCCTTGACGCCCTGGACGACGAAGACGGAGGAGCCGGCCCGGTCGAGCAGCGCGCGTCCGGGTTCCAGCAGCAGCGTCACGCCGGCCTCCCGCAGCCGTCCGGCCAGGTCGGCCCCCTGCCCGCCCGGGCGGGCGGTGAGGATCGAGCGCAGCGCGTCGGCCCCGGCGACGGGGGAGTGGTAGGGGTAGAAGTCGCCCGCGGTGAACGTCCTGCCGCCGTGGTAGTGCCCGGGCTGCTGCTCGGCGAGGAACAGCTCCCAGGCGTCGGCGGGCACGTAGTCGACGGCGAAGCCGCCGCCGATGCTGATCCGGTCCGCCCGCAGGCCCATCGTCCTGGCCTTGAGGCACAGGTCGACGAGTTCGCCCGCGAGGTCGGTGCGCGGCCGCACCTCGTAGCCGGACAGGTGGAAGCTGAAGCCCTCCATCCGGACCCGCTCGCCGGCCGCGGCGCAACGCGACAGCGCGGCGTCCAGCTGGTCGTCGTCGAGCCCGAAGCGGCTGCGGGGCTGGGCCGGCGGGTGACGGCGCAACAGGACGCGGACGGGCCGGGGGACGTCCAGGTGCAGGACGCGCTCCAGTTCGTCGAGGGCGTCGACGGCGATCAGCGCGCCCTGGAGGGCCGCGATGCGCAGCAGGGCCTCGGACTTGGCGGGGCCGGTGACGACGAGGTCCTCGCCGCGCACACCGTGGCCGAGCGCCTCGCGCAGCTCGCCGAGCGAGGCGACGTCGACCCCGGCCCCGGTGGCGGCGCAGCGTTCGACGAACGCGGCGGCCTTGTTGGCCTTCTTGGCGAAGTAGACCCGCCCGTCCACGCCGGTGTCGGCGAGGACGGCGCGGAACGCGGCGAGGTTGGCGTCGAAGCGCTCGGGCAGCAGGTAGTGGAACCCTCCGCCGAGGCCGTGGGCGAGTTCGTGGAGCAGGCCGCTCGCGTGGACGCGCTCGGCGAGGGGGTCGGGGTGGGCGGGCAGGGTCAGCGCCACAGGGCCACCTCGGTGCCCAGGCCCTGCTCGGCGGCGAGTTGGGCGAAGCGGTGGCCGAGCGCGATGTCGGTGACGACCAGGCCGCTGTTGTAGGCGAAGATCCGCTGGTCGGGTGCGGTACGGGCGTCGGAGGCGCCGGAGACGGCGGCGGGCAGTTCCAGGTCGACGGCGGGCAGCTTGCCGTCGGCGTCGGCCAGGTCGGTGCCGGTGACGCGCATCTGGGCCTCGCTGGTGGCGATCACCCGGTCCGCGCGGTGCAGCGTGGACGGGGCGAGGCCGTGGCCGACGAGGATCGCGGTTGCGCCGGGCTTCAGCCAGTCGGCCTCGACGGCGGCGGGGGTGTGGCCGCCGGCGGTGGCGACGATGACGTCCGCGTCCCGGGCGGCCGCTTCGAGGTCGGTGACCAACTCCAGCTCGCGGCCGGGGAAGTGGCGCTCCAGCTCCTGGCGGACGGCGGTGATGCCGTCGGGGTGGGTGCCGGAGAGCAGCAGGCGCTTCAGCCCGGGCAGCGTGGTGAGCAGGAACGGCAGCGCGAGGCGGCCCTGGGTGCCGGTGCCGATCACCAGCGCGGTGGCGGCGTCGGGGGAGGCGCACGCGCGGGCCAGCAGGGCGGAGACGGCGGGGGTGCGCAGCGAGCCGATGCGGGAGCAGTCCATCATGGCGACCGGCAGGCCGGTGACGTCGTCGTAGACGGTCAGCGTCGTGTAGTAGTGCTGCTCGTCGCGGCCCTTGTCCAGGCCGTGCTTGTACGAGGTCTTGAACGCGACGACGTTGCGCACCCCGTCGCGGCCGAGCATGGCGTAGGAGACGGAGTGGCCGTCGGCGGGCTGGACGGTGAGCTTGCGCGGGTTGTCGGACCGGCCGGCGGCCAGGGTGCGGTAGGCCTGTTCGACGGTGTCGACGACGTCGGCCAGGGTGATGTCCAGGCCGGCGAGGTCGCTGGTGGAGAGTACGCGCAGGGTGGTGTCGTCCCGGTCCACGCGGGTGCCCTTTCGGTTCGGTGAGGCGGTGTCTGGAAGGCGGTCAGGCAGGAGGGAGAGCAGGCGGTCAGGCAGGAGAGGCGAGGAGGGCGGGTCAGGCGGTCCAGGCGGTGAGGGCGGCCTGGCCGTAGCCGTGCTCGTCGTGCTCGGCGAGCGGGCGGGTGGGCCGGCCCTCGACCCGGACGGAGGCGCGCTTGAGCCAGCGGTCGGTGCCGTCGTAGCGCGCCCGGAAGGGGACGCGGCCGTGGACGACGAGGTCGTTGTCGACGACCAGGACGTCGCCCGGCTCCAGGCTCACCGCGACGGACACCCGGGCCAGCTCCTCGCCCAGGCGCTCGTAGGCTCCGCGCCAGGCCTCGTCCGTCCCCTCCAGCGGGGTGTAGGCGGGGTCGTAGCGCATGGTCAGGCCCTCGGGGGAGTCGAAGAGGGTGGGCACCGGGGCGGGCCGACCGGGGAACCGCTGGGCCTGTTCGTAGGCGTCGTCGGGCAGGATCGGCGCGACGGGCCGCTTCAGCTGGTCCAGGTCGGCCTGGGCGAGCGCGGTCAGCCGGACGCCGGCCGCGGTGGTGGCGATGCGGTCGTGGTTGCGCATGCAGCACAGCACCAGCAGGTGGGCGCGGCCGGGGTGGAAGGCGTCCTCGGTGTGCGGGGTGAGCAGGACGGAGCTGGAGGCACCGGTCTGCTCGCTCTCGTGGCCGGGCGAGGGCACGATGTTGTGGACGAACCGGCCGTCCTGCTGGCCGTCCCAGGCGATCGGGGTGCCCATCAGGGCGGAGACCAGCAGCAGCGTCACGTCCCACAGCGCGCCGGCGTCGCCGACGGTCGACCAGTGGCCGGGCGTGGGGCCGAGGTCGGTGTCGTCGGGGCGCAGGCCGCGCAGGACGAACAGGCCGTCGGCGGTGTCCACCGGGCGCAGCGCGTGCCGGAGTCCCGCGCTGAGCAGGACGCGGGTCGCGGGCAGGTCGGCCAGCAGGTCGGGGCTGGTCGCGGAGCCGTGGCGGGCCAGCAACTCGGCGGCGGTGTCGGTCAGTTCCGCGGCGGCGGTGGTGTCGAGGCGGCGTACCGGGGCAGGGCAGGTGGGCACGGCGGGACCTTCCGGGGGCGGGACGGGAGAGGGTGTGCGAGCACGCGGCATCACCGCACCGGTGTGGGACGGGCGGGAGCAGCGCGTGGGGCGTGGGGTCCGGGCGGCTCGAACGGCCGGACGACATGAACGTAACAACGACTTCGAAGTAAGGCAAGCCTTACCCGATCCGATGTCTACATGTACGTAGTCTCGGCTTCCGGTGGCGGCGCACATCCCGCGCAGGGTCAATCCCGCTGCTCGCGCGGTGTTTTGGGAGTGAGGGGCGCACGGCCGGGATGAGGGCGCGCTCCGCCGGGCGGCTTGCGGGCGGCCTCGAACTTAGGGTAGGTAAGCCTAAGCAAATTGAGCGAAACCCGAATCGAGGAACGAACGTGCGCGTCACCAGACGACAGCTGCTGTGGGCCGGTGCCGGTATCGGGGCGGCCGGTGCGCTGGCCGCCTGCGGCGGTGGCGCGGGCGGGTCCGAGGACGCCGCCCCGGC
>NZ_JBHVET010000098.1:0-16480 GCF_042802135.1 Kitasatospora sp. NPDC057512 | reverse complement strand
GAGCAGGCCGACGCCGATCGAGAAGTGCCGGGTGGTGCTCGCGCCCTTGGCCAGCGGCGCGGTCAGCGCGCAGCTCAGCTTCCCGGCGGCGACGGTGCAGTCGCCGGAGGTCGCGGTCAGCCCGGCGGGCAGGTCGGCGGCGACGGTGGCCGCGGTCACCGGGTCGGGGCCCTGGCCGGTGAGGGTGACGGTGTAGTCGACCCGACTGGAGAGCAGCCCGGTGACCGGGGTCGCGGTGAGCGCGACGCCCAGGTGGGCGGCGGGAGCGGTGTAGGTGAAGCGGTCGGCGGCGACGGCCGCGCTGGTGCCGCCGGGCCCGGTGACCCGCACGTCCACCGGTCCGGCGACGGTGGTGGCGGGGGCGGTCGCGGTGCAGCTGGTCTTCGTGCAGCCGAACGAGGTGGCGGCGCCGGCCGCGCCGAAGGTCACGGCGGTCGCGCCGGCCAGGTCGGTGCCGGTGATGGTCACCGTGGTGCCGCCCGTCCCGGAGCCGCCGTTCGGGCTGATCGCGGTCACGTCCGGCACCGGCAGCGGGAAGGTCACCACGTCGACGGCGTTGCCGGTGAAGTCGGCGAGGTAGCCGCGCCGCCCGTCGGCGGTCAGGGCCAGGCTGTACGGGCCGGCGCCCACCGGGACGGTCGCGGTGACCGTCCGGCTCGCGGTGTCCACCACGCTCAGGGTGTTGTCGGCGTAGTTGGAGACGTAGGCCGCCGCGCCGTCCGGGGAGACGGTCACCGCGTAGGGGCCGGAGCCGACGGCGACGGTGCCGACGACCGTGCCGGCCGCGGTGTCGATCACGGCGGCGGTGCCGTCGTCGCCGTCGGCGGCCCACAGTCGGGTGCCGTCCGGGCTGAGCGCGAGGCCGAAGACGCCGTGGCCGACCGGGACGGTGCCGCTCACCGTGCCGCTCGCGGTGTCGACCACGGTGACGGCCTTGGCGCCGGACGCGGCGACGTACAGCCGGGTGCCGTCCGGGGAGACGGCCAGGCCGTGCGGCTCGGCACCGACCGGCACGGTGGCGGTCACGGTGTCGGACGACGTGTCCAGCACGCTCACGGTGTCGGCGGCGGCGTTGCTCACGTAGGCGCGGGAGCCGTTCGGCGCGAGGGCGAGGCCCCAGGGCTGGGCGCCGACCGGGACGGTCGCGGTGACGGCGTTGGTCGCGGTGTCCACGACGCTGACGGTGTTGTCCAGGTGGTGGGTCAGGTAGGCCCGGTGCCCGTCGGGCGACACGGCCACGGCGTACGAGCCGGACCCGGCGGTGAAGCCGCCGGACACGGTGTTGCTCGCGGTGTCGAGCACGCTGACGGCGCCGCTGCTCTGGCTGGTCACATAGGCGTGGCCGCCGTCCGGCGTCAGCGCGACGCCCGCCGGGTACGGCGCCACCGCCAGGTGCGCGGCGACGGCCGGCGGCGGCGTGACGGCCTCGGCCGTCGCGGGCAGCGACAGCAGTGCGGCCGTGGTCGCGGATATCGCGGCCACGGCCGTCCGGGTGCGACGGGGTGTGCGGGGTGTTCTCACGGGTCTCTCCAACTGCTCGGCACGGACGAACGCGTGGTGGTGCTGTGGTGGGTTCGGAGCCGGGGGAAGCGTAGAAGTCGCCCTGACTTTCCGTCAGGGACTGACTACTAATGTCGCCAAATGTTCAGATCCGATCGCCATGCGAGGGTGTACGGACCTGTCCGGACCCGCCCGGGCCTGCCCCGACCCGCCCAGACCCGTCCCGACCCACCCGGCCGAGGGCTCCGGGTCGACGTGACCAGGGTCTCGATCGAAGTCGTGCAGAAAATTGGAGTTGAGGAGTCGCATTCGATAGCGTTCCGAACGTGAGGCTGACCAAGAGCACCGACATCGCCCTGCGGATCGCCATGCGACTGGCCGTCCTGGGCGAGGGCGACAACCCGACCACCCGCGAGGTGGCCGCGTCGGTCGGCGTGCCGTACACCCACGCGGCGAAGGTGGTCAGCCGACTGCAGCACCTGGGGGTGGTGGAGGCCCGGCGCGGTCGCGGCGGCGGGCTGATGCTCACCTTCGCCGGGCGGACCGGTTCGCTCGGACTGCTGCTGCGGGAGCTGGAGGGGGTCGGCGACGTGGTCGGCTGCGAGGACGACCCGCCCTGTCCGCTGCGGGCCGCGTGCCGGCTGCGCGGAGTGCTGCGGGGCGCCCAGGAGGCGTTCTTCGCCGCGCTCGACCACCTCTCCATCGACGACCTGGTGGCCTCCCCCACCGGACCGGTCCTGCTCAGCCTCACCGCCGGCCCCGTCGGCACGGCCCGACCCACCGAGACCGCCGGACCCACCGGCTGATCGGCCCACCGAGACCGCCGGAGCCACCGGCCGATCGGCCCACCCGGGGCCGCGCACCTCTCCACGGCCTTTAATACGAATCTCAGATACCAGTTAGGAGCCCGACTGATGCTGTCCGCGAAGTCCACCGAGGTCATCGAGGCCACCCTGCCCGTCGTGGGCGCCGCCATCGGCGACATCACCCCGCGCTTCTACGACCGGCTGTTCGCCGCGCACCCGGAGCTGCTGCGCGACCTCTTCAACCGGGGCAACCAGGCCAACGGCACCCAGCGCGAGGCGCTGGCCGGCTCGATAGCCGCCTTCGCCACCGCCCTGATCGCCAACCCGGACCAGCGGCCGGACGCGATGCTCGCCCGCATCGCCCACAAGCACGTCTCGGTCGGCATCGACAACAGCCAGTACAAGATCGTCCACGAGCACCTGTTCGCCGCCATCGTGGAGGTGCTCGGCGAGGCCGTCACCCCCGAGGTCGCCGCCGCCTGGGACGAGGTCTACTGGCTGATGGCCAACGCGCTGATCGCCGTCGAGGACCGGCTGCGCGCCGAGGTCGCCGCCGGCGGCGACCCGGCCGACCTGTGGCGCCCCTACACCGTGATCGCCCGCCACCAGGAGACCGAGGCCGTCACCAGCTACCTGGTCCGCCCCACCGACGGCCGCCCCGTCCCGGCCTTCCGCCCCGGCCAGTACGTCTCGGTGCGCACCGAACTGGCCGACGGCGCACGGCAGATCCGCCAGTACAGCCTCTCCGGCGGCGCCGCCGGCGCCCTGCGCTTCAGCGTCAAGCGCGAGGACGGCGGCGAGGTCTCCAGCCACCTGCACGACCACCTGAAGGCCGGCGACCCCGTCGAACTGGCGCCCCCGCTGGGCGACATCGCCCTGGCCGACGGCGACGGCCCGGTGCTGCTCGCGTCCGCCGGCATCGGCAACACCCCGATGACCGCCATGCTCGACCACCTCGCCACCACCGGCTCCACCCGGCGGATCGTCTCCGTGCACGGCGACCGCGACCAGCTGAGCCACGCCTTCCGGGCCGAACTGGCACGGCTCACCGCCGACCTGCCGAACGCGGACTCGCACGTCTTCTACGAGCAGCCGCTCGGCGAGTGGCCGGCCGAGCGCACCGGCCTGGTGGACCTCTCCACCGTCGAGGTCCCGGCCGGCACCACCGCCTACCTCTGCGGACCGCTCCCCTTCCTGCGCGCCGTCCGCGAGCAGCTGCTGACCGCGGGCGTCGCGGCGGCGGACATCCACTACGAGGTGTTCGGGCCGGACCTCTGGCTCGGCGCCTGACGCCCTACGGCCCTGAGTCCCTGAGTCCCTGAGGCCCTGAGTCCCTGAGGCCCGGCCCGGGGCTGAGCACCAGGTCGAGGCCGCACGGCCGAAGTCCCACCGCGGCACCGGTCCGCTCGGTACGATCACGAGCGGTCCGGTGCCGTTCGGCTTCCGGCGTCCGGCGGTTCGGGCATTCGGTGGTTCGGACGCCCGGCGGTTCGGGCGTCCGGCGGTTCGGGCGTCCGGCGGGAGTCCGGTTCGGCAGAAGGGAGCCCGGATGCGGGTCGCGCTGTTCGCCACCTGCGTCAACGACGCGCTGTTCCCCGCCACGGCGGTGGCCACCGTCCGGCTGCTGGAACGGCTCGGCGTGACGGTGGACTTCCCCGCCGGGCAGACCTGTTGCGGGCAGCCGCAGTACAACACCGGCTACCGCAGGGGCTGCGAACCGCTGGTCCGGCGGACGGCGAAGGCCTTCGCCGGGTACGACCACGTGGTGACGCCCTCGGGCTCCTGCGTGGCGATGGTCCGGGACAACTACCCCCGGATCGGCGCCAGGGCCGCCACCGAGGGCCGGGGCACCGAACTCGCCGACCTGGCCACCGATCTGGTGCCCCGGGTGGTCGAGCTGACCGAGTTCCTGACCGACGTGCTCGGCGTCGAGGACGTCGGCGCGTACTTCCCGCACACCGTCACCTACCACCCCTCCTGCCACGGCCTGCGCCTGCTCGGCCTCGGCGAGCGCCCGCGCCGGCTGCTGGGCGCCGTCGAGGGCCTGGAGCTGGTCGAGCTGCCCGGGGCCGAGGAGTGCTGCGGCTTCGGCGGCACCTTCGCGGTCAAGAACGCGGCGGTCTCGGCGGCCATGGCCGAGGACAAGATCGCCAACGCGCTCGGCACCGGCGCCCGTGTGCTGTGCGGCGCCGACAACTCCTGCCTGCTGCACCTCGGCGGCACCCTGCGCCGCCAGGGCGCGCCGCTGCGGCCGCTGCACCTGGCGGAGATCCTGGCCAGCACCGAGGAGCACCCCTGGAGGCCCGCGTGACCGGTACGTTCCTCGGCATGCCCGCCTTCCCGCAGGCCGCCGCCAAGGCCGTACGGGACGAGCGGCTGCGCGCCAACCTGCGGCACGCCACCCGCACCATCCGCGACAAGCGGGCCCGGGCGGTCGCCGAACTCGCCGACTGGGAGCGGCTGCGCGCCGCCGGGAAGGCGATCAAGGACCACACGCTGCGCCACCTCGACCGCTACCTCCTCCAGTTGGAGGAGTCCGTCACGGCGGCCGGCGGCACCGTGCACTGGGCCGCCGACGCCGAGGAGGCCAACCGGATCGTCGCCGGACTGGTCAGGGCCACCGGGCGGACCGAGGTCGTCAAGGTCAAGTCGATGGCCACCCAGGAGATCGAGCTCAACGAGGCGCTGGCGGCCGAGGGGATCACCGCCTACGAGACCGATCTCGCCGAGCTGATCGTGCAGTTGGGCGACGACCGGCCCTCGCACATCCTGGTGCCGGCGATCCACCGCAACCGGGCGGAGATCCGGGAGGTCTTCGCCGACCGGATGGCCTCCTGGGGCCGCCCGGCACCCAGGGGTCTCACCGACTCGCCCGCCGAACTCGCCGAGGCCGCCCGGCTGCACCTGCGGGAGAAGTTCCTGCGCGCCGAAGTCGCCGTCTCCGGCGCCAACTTCATGGTCGCCGAGACCGGCACCCTGGTGGTGGTCGAGTCCGAGGGCAACGGCCGGATGTGCCTCACGCTGCCGCGCACGCTGATCTCGGTGGTCGGGATCGAGAAGGTCGTGCCGACCTGGCGGGACCTGGAGGTCTTCCTCCAGCTGCTCCCCCGCTCCTCCACCGCCGAGCGGATGAACCCGTACACCTCGCTCTGGACCGGGACGACGGAGGGCGACGGCCCGTCCGAGTTCCACCTGGTGCTGCTGGACAACGGCCGCACCGCCGCGCTCGCCGACCAGGTCGGCCGCCAGGCGCTGCGCTGCATCCGCTGCTCGGCCTGCCTCAACGTCTGCCCGGTGTACGAGCGGGCCGGCGGGCACGCCTACGGCTCGGTCTACCCGGGGCCGATCGGCGCCATCCTCACGCCCCAACTGCGCGGCACCGCGAGCCCGGTGGACGCCTCGCTGCCGTACGCCTCCTCGCTCTGCGGGGCCTGCTACGAGGTCTGCCCGGTGGCGATCGACATCCCCGAGGTGCTGGTGCACCTGCGCGAGCGGGTCGCCGAGCAGGGCGGGCACCCGCTGGAGCGGACCGCGATGGCCGCCGCCGGCTTCGTGCTGGACCACCCGGCGGCGCTCGCCGCCGCCGAGCGGCTGGCCGGGCGCACCCGGTCGCTGCACCCGCGCAGGCTGCCCGGGCCGGGGCGGGCCTGGACCGACACCCGGGACCTGCCGGAGGTGCCGGCCGAACCGTTCCGCGACTGGTGGCGGAGGAACCGCGCATGACCGCATCCGACCAGCCTGACCGGCCCAACTCGCCTTCGAACTCCCGGGAGTTGGTGCTCGGCCGGATCCGGGCCGCGCTCGGCGACACCGCCGGGATGGCCGAACAGCCGCTGCCCCGCGACTACCTGACGGCCCACGTGCCGACGGACGACCCGGCGGCGCTGCTCGACCTGCTGCACCGCAACCTGGCCGACTACCGGGCCCTGGTGCACCGCTGCCACGAGGACGAACTGCCGCGGCGGATCGCCGGGTTGCTGGTCGAGCGGGGCAGCCGGACGGTCGTGGTGCCGGCCGGACTGCCGGCCGACTGGCTCACCGCGGCCGAGGCCGAGGGGGTCGAACTCCTGCCGGACGAGGGGACGTTGACCGCCGCCCGGCTGGACGCCGTGGACAGCGTGGTGACCGGCTGCGCGCTGGCCGTCGCCGAGACCGGGACGATCGTGCTGGACGCCGGACCGGGCCAGGGGCGGCGGCTGCTCTCGCTCGTCCCCGACCACCACGTCTGCGTGGTGCGGGCCCCGGAGCAGGTCGTCGCCTCGGTGCCGCTCGCGCTGCCCCGGCTCGATCCGGTACGGCCGCAGACCTGGATCTCGGGCCCGTCCGCCACCAGCGACATCGAGCTGGACCGGGTGGAGGGGGTGCACGGGCCGCGCACCCTGGAGGTGCTGCTGGTCACCGCGGCGCCGGCGCCGGACGGCGCCCGGGACGGCATCCGGGACGGCACCGGGGAGGGCACTCGGGACGGCACCGTCACTCCGGCCTGAGCTCCAGGGTGCAGCACTTCGCCCCGCCGCCGCCCTTCAGCAGCTCCGAGACGTCCACCGGGACGGGCTGGTAGCCGTGCTCGGTCAGCCGGCCGGCCAGGTTCTTGGCGGCCTCCGGCAGCAGCACCCGGCGGCCGTCCGAGACCGCGTTGAGCCCGAACACCTCGGCGTCGGCCCGGTCGGCGAGGATCGCGTCCGGGTAGAGCGCGCGCAGCACCGAACGGCTGTCGGCGTCGAAGGCCTCCGGGTAGTACATGACGTGGTCGTCGGCGAGCACCGCCAGCGCGGTGTCCAGGTGGTAGAAGCGCGGGTCGACCAGGGTCAGGCTGACCACCGGGACGCCGAACAGTTCCCCGGCCTCGGCGTGCGCGGCGCGCGAGGTGCGGAATCCCGTCCCGGCGAGCACCCGGCGACCCACCACCAGGTGGTCGCCCTCGCCCTCGTTGACGTGCCCGGCCCGGCGCACCTCGCGGTAGCCGCGCTCGCGGAACCAGGCCAGGTAGGCCTCCGACTCGGCGGCCCGCTCCGGGTAGCGGAAGGTGGCGACCAGGGCGCGACCGTCCAGGACGGTGGCGCCGTTGGCGGCGTACACCATGTCGGGCAGGCCCGGCACCGGGTCGATCAGCTCGACGGTGTGGCCGAGCCGGCGGTACGTCCAGTAGAGCCGCTCCCACTGCCGCAGGGCGAGCGCGGTGTCGGTGGGCTGGGTGGGGTCCATCCACGGGTTGATCGCGTAGTCCACGGTGAAGTACGTCGGCCGGCACATCAGGTAGCGCCGCGGCCGGGCGTGGCGCTCCGGGGTCTGCGTGAGCATGGCTCAACCATCCTTGGATCGAGGGGAGTTCGTCGCACGGAGTTCGGGGTTCGCGGGGCCGGACACCTTCGTTCCCAAGGCGGCTGCCCCGACGGAACCGTTCGCACACCCGGGTGGGCGCTCCCGGCGGTCGCACACCCCCGCGCACCCGGCGCAGGCACCGGCGCACCGACCCTCCGGCGTCGGTCGGCGGGCCGCGCCCCCGGCTGCCGGCCACCGGCTACCGGCGGGCCGTCCCGTACCGGCGGGCCGTCGGCTACCAGCGGACCGCGCCGAAGTCCACGGGCCTCGGCCGCAGCTCCCGGCACCGCTCGGCCAGCGACCGCAGCCGGCGGTCCGCCTCCTCGGCGGACATCCGGCGCCGGTCGCCGTGGCCGGGCAGCAGCCACTCGAAGCGCAGCACGCCGAGGCCGCGCCGCAGTGAGGCGGCGAGCTCCTCGATCGAGTACCAGGTGACCGACTCCACCACCTCGATGTCCCCGGTGGTGCGGGACCAGTACAGGCTGTCCCCGCTGAAGCAGTACCGCTCGTCCGCGACGAAGAGCACGCTGCCCCGGGTGTGGCCGGGGAACGGGTGGGCGACCAGGCCGGGCGAGACCTCCGTCGGCGCGGTGCCGCGCAGCACCCGGTCGGCGTCGGGGGCGGCCGCCAGATCGCCCTCGTGGATCCAGAGCCGGGCGCCGAACCGGTCGGCGTACGCCCGGCCGTGCGCGGCGTGGTCGCGGTGCGTGAGCAGGACGTCGGTGACCGGGCCGAGAGCGGCGTACCGGGCGGCGAGGGCCTCGCTGTAGCGCGGCGTGTCGACCATCACCCAGCCGGTGGGACGGCGACAGAGGTAGGAGTTGGCGCCCGCGGTCTGCCGGGAGTTGTGGCCGAGCAGCAGCAGGTCGTCGGCGAGGGCCAGCGGGAACGGGTCCCCGGCCCGGTCCAGCGGCCCGGCGCCCGGGCGGATGGAACGGGTCGGGCAGGCGTGGGCGGCGGCGAGCAGCTGCCCGCGCTCGGCCGCGTCGCGCGGCTGGCGGACCAGCACCGAGCGGCCCGCGTGCTCGCGGACCAGGTCGGGCGCGAGCTGCCGGGCGACGTCGCAGTTGGTGCACCGGTCGTCGATCGACCAGTTCTCGGGCGGGTCGGGGCGCGGATCGGTGGTCATGGGTGCCTTCCCCCGGGAGGACGGCGGCCGGACCGGCCGCTCCCTTCGAGCATCCGCCGGACCGGCCGGAAAGCGGAAGGGGGCGCGGATCTTGTGCTTTCCGGGGACCGGCTCTCTGCGGGCGGAAGGGGCCCACGAGGGCACGTGGTCCATCTCACGTGCCGCCGGTGGCACCTACGGTGGCGTAGGTCACTTGATTGGGTGAACTATCTCTTTCATGCCGAATCTCCAGGAGACCCTTGACCTCGATTCGTATGCCGCCATCGGCGACAGCTTCACCGAGGGTCTGAACGACCCCGGCGTCGACGGCAGGTTCGCCGGCTGGGCCGACCGCCTCGCCGGGATCCTCGCCGACGGGCGCCCGCCGGGCGCCTTCCGCTACGCCAACCTCGCCGTGCGCGGCCGGCTGCTGGACCAGATCACCACCGAGCAGGTGCCGCAGGTCCAGCGCCTCCAGCCCGACCTGGTCACCTTCTGCGCGGGCGGCAACGACATCCTCCGGCCGGGCGCCGACCCGGACGAGGTGGCCGAGCGCTTCGAGGCCGCCGTCGTCCAACTCACCGAAAGCGCCAGGACGGTGCTGATCTGCACCGGCTTCGACACCAAGGACGTGCCGCTGCTGAAGCACCTGCGCGGCAAGATCGCCACCTACAACGGGCACATGCGCGCCGTCGCCGACCGCAACGGCTGCAAGGTGGCCGACCTGTGGTCGCTGCGCGCGGTGCAGGACCGCCGTGCGTGGAGCGAGGACCGTCTGCACCTGTCCCCCGAGGGGCACCAGCGGGTCGCCCTGCTGGCCGCCCGCTCGCTGGGCCTGCGCACCGCGCAGGACCCGGAGGCCCCGTGGCCGGACGCCCTTGTGCTCACCCCCGCCGACCAGCGGCGGGAGAACATCCAGTGGGCCCGCGAGTACCTGCTGCCCTGGGTCGGCCGGCGCCTGCGCGGCGAGTCCTCGGGCGACCACGTCGAGCCCAAGCGCCCGGACCTGCTTCCGCTCTGACGGTTCGTCAGGCCGCTCACCCTGCCCGGGCGGCCGCGTTCAGACGGCTCCGCCGGGTGCCGCGACCCGGGAGGTCCGCAGCATCCGGTGGAGCACCCCGGCGCAGGCCGCGCCGACCAGGTACCAGAGCAGGTCCGGCGGGTTGAAGGTCGAGCCCAGCACCAGCCGGGCCAGGACGCTGTGCCGCCCCCAGGCGTCCGGCAGTCCGGTCAGCTGGAACAGCTCCACGGCCCAGCTGAGCGCGGCGGCCACGGCGGCGGCCCGGCCGGGGCGCAGCCTCGGCACGGCCAGCACGAGCAGGGCGTACAGGAGGACGGTGTAGAGCGCGTCCCCGGCGCACTTGGCGAAGTCCCCGCCGAACACGGCTCGTACCCCCAGCCCGGCCGCCACGGTCAGCACCGCTGCCGCCGCAGCCGCCAGCCGCGTGCGCCGGTGCGCCCGGGAACCGCTCCCCCCAAGATCGTTCACCCGCCCCACGCTACCCCGCGCCCCACGGGCTCCGCCCCGGCCCTCGCCTCCTCACGCACCACGCACCCCGCGCCGCCCCCGCGACCCCACGCACCCCGCACCGCCCCCGCGACCCACAAGCGGACCCGCCCCTCCCGGAACCACCGCGCCACCCCGTACGTCACTCCCCCCGATGAACGTCCGCGCAGGTCGCGGGCGGGGCGAGGACCGGAAGGGACGGGCGGGGACAGTGGCGCACGTGGGTGGGGCCGAGGCGGCCGGGTCGGGGTCGGCGGCGGGGCGGGACGAGCGGACCCGGCGCGGGTTCGCGGTGGCCGGGTTCGCCTCGGCCCAGGACGGGCGGGCGCGGGAGCGCGGCAAGGAGCTGCGGACCCGGGTGCCCCGGGAGCGGCACGCGGAGTTCGCGCCCGCCCCCGACCGGCCGACCGCCGTGACCGCGCTGGAGGCCTCCAACGCCGGCCGAATAGACCGGCTGGTGCCGATCCGGGTCGGCCGGATGGCCGCCGGCCCGTTCGCGTTCCTGCGCGGCTCGGCCGGACTGATGGCCGCCGACCTCGCGGGCACCCCGGTGACCGGGGTGGGCGCACAGCTCTGCGGGGACGCGCACGCCGCGAACTTCGGCCTCTACGGCGACGCGCGCGGCCAGATCGTGCTGGACATCAACGACTTCGACGAGACCGTCCCCGGCCCCTGGGAGTGGGACCTCAAGCGGCTCGCCGCCAGCCTGGTGCTGGCGGCCCGGGAGGCCGGGGCGAGCGAGACCACCGCGCGCGAGGCCGCCCAGCACGTGGCGGGCTCCTACCGCCGGACGGTGCGCACGCTCGTCAAGCTGCCCGGGCTGGACGCCTGGAACGCCATCGCGGACGAGCAGTTGGTCTCCTTCGCCGAGGCCCACGACCTCGCCGAGGTGCTGCGCAAGGTCGGCGCGAAGGCGCTCGGCAACACCAGCGCCCGGTTCGCCGCCCGCAGCACCGCCCGTACCGCGGACGGCGGTTGGCGGTTCACGGCCGCTCCCCCGGTGCTCACCGAGGTGACCGACGCGACCGCCCGCGCCGTCGCGCACGCGCTCGGCCCGTACGTCGAGACGGTTCCGGCCGAGGTGCGCACCCTGCTGTCCCGCTACCGGGTGCAGGACGTGGCGTTCCGGGTGGTGGGCACCGGCAGTGTGGGCACCCGCTCGTACGTGGTGCTGCTCACCGACCACCGGGACCAGCCGCTGGTGCTACAGGTGAAGGAGGCCCGCCCGTCCGCGCTGCTGCCGTACCTGCCGGCCGGGCCGCGGCCGGCGGCGGAGGGGCACGAGGGCCGCCGGGTGGTGCTCGGCCAGAAGCACATGCAGGTGGTCAGCGACACCCTGCTGGGCTGGACCACGGTCGACGGACTCCCGTACCAGGTGCGGCAGTTCCGCAACCGCAAGGGCAGCGTCGACCCGGCGGCGCTGCTGCCGGGCCAGCTGGACGACTACGCCCGGATCACCGGCGCCCTGCTGGCCCGGGCGCACTCGCACACCGCCGACCCGGGCCTGCTGGCCGGGTACTGCGGCAAGAGCGAGGCGCTGGACGAGGCCGTCGCCGCCTTCGCGGTGGCCTACGCCGACCGCACCGAGGCCGACCACGCCGACCTGCTGACGGCGGTGCGCAACGGGCGGCTGCCCGTCGAGCACGGCGTCTGACCGATCCGTCGCCCGCCCCGCCCGGCGCCCGCCCCGCCCCGCCCGGCGGCAGCGGCCCGCCCGACGGCAGCGCCCCACTCCGCGGCAGCGGCCCGGCGGCTCAGCGGGCCAGGAAGGGCGCCACCGCGGCGACGAACCCGGCGGGCCGGGCACCCTGCACCAGGTGCCCGGCCTCGACGGTGACCAGCCGGCAGTCCGGGATCAGCCGGGCGAGTTCGGCGATCCGCTCCTGCGGGACGTGGCTGGCCGGGCCGCCGGCGACGGCCAGGGTGCGGGCGGTGATCCTGGCCAGCCCCTCCCGCCAGGCCGGGTCGGGGTCGTCGAGCTGGGCCCTGACCGCCCGGACCGCCGCCCAGTCGAAGTGCACGTCCGGGTCCGGGTGCTCGGGCGGCGCGCTCGCCGGGCGCGGGTACAGCGCGGGGATCTCCTCCAGCACCAGCCGGTCGATCCGCTCGGGCGCGGCCTGGGCGAGCAGGCAGGCGACGGCGCCGCCCATCGAGTGGCCGACCAGGTCGACGCGGGCGAGTCCGAGGGCGTCGAGGAAGGCCAGCACGTCGTCCCGCATCGCCTCCAGCGCGTAGGCGGCGGTGCGGGCGCTGTCGCCGTGGCCGCGCAGGTCGAGCGCGTACACGTGGTGGCCGGGGGCGAGGTCCGGCAGGACGGTGTCCCAGTCGGCGGCGCGCTCGCCGAGGGCGTGCAGCAGCACCAGCGGCGGGCCGCCGGGCCGTCCGCTCTCGCGGTAGGCGAGCGTCGCCTCGGGCAGGTCCACGGTCCGGGTCCGTACGTCGGTCATGCCCGCCACGGTACGCGCCGGCCACGGGCTAGCGGACCGGCGTTCGCCCTCGGCTCATCGCGACCGGTCCGCCGTCGCGCTGCTCGCGGGCCGTGGCGCGGCCGGCGAACACCGAGGCCAGGACGGCGAGTCCGGCCACCGCGGCGCACACGATGCTCGCCGTCAGGTAGGCGGAGCGGTGCCCGCCGCCGCCGACGGTCTCCCGCAGGTAGACCCCGGACAGGGCCGAGACCGCGACGGCCGCCGCGATCCGCTGGGCCATCTGCAGGATCGCCCCGCTCACGCCGGCCGCCTCGGCGGGCGCGTGGCGCAGCACGTACGCCTGGTTGGTGGAGCCCATCAGGCCGACCGAGGCGCCGCCGAGCAGTTGCAGGAGCGCCAGCAGCCAGGGCAGCACGGCGGCGGGCGCCCAGTGCGCGAGCAGTCCGCTGAGCAGCATGGCGAGCGCGGAGCCGACCATCCCGGCGGTGACGGTGCGTCGGCCGTAGCGCTGGACGACCCGCCAGGCGAGCGCGGAGGCCACGCCCATGGCCACGGCGGAGGGCAGCGCGACCAGCGCGGCGCCCATCGGGGAGAGGCCGAGGCCGTCCTGGAGGAACATGGTCAGGACCAGCGAGGCGGCGAGCGAGGAGCCGAACTGGGCCATCGCGGTGGCCGTCCCGAGCGCGTACGGCGCGGAGCGGGTGAGCGCCGGGTGGATCAGCGGATGGCCGCCGGACCGGGCGTAGCGCCGCTGCCACCAGGCGAGCGCGCCGAGCAGCAGCAGGACGGCGGCCGCGAAGGCGAGCCAGCCGGTCCAGCCGGGCGGCCGGACGAAGGGCAGCATCAGGGCCAGGGTGAGTGCCCCGACCAGCAGCAGGCCGAGGACGTCGAGGTCGGCGTTCCGGGCGCTGGGGCGGGGCTTCGGCAGGTGGCGGGCCGCCAGGGCGACGGTGGCCAGGCCGAAGGGGACGTTGAGCAGGAAGGTCAGCCGCCAGCCGTCCTCGGGGCCGGCCAGGGCCAGCACCGCGCCGCCGATCGGCGGGCCGAGTGTGAAGGCGAGGCCGCCGGTGACGGCGTACATGCCGAGGGCGCGGGCCCGCAGCTGGCCGTCGAAGACGTCCTGGAGGGTGCCGATCATCTGGGAGTTGACCAGGCCGGCGCCCACGCCCTGGAGCAGCCGGGCGGCGATCAGCACCCCGGGCTCGGTGGCGGTCGCGGAGACCAGGCTGACCAGGGTGAACAGGGCGAGGCCGGTGACGAAGAACCACTTGCGGCCCTTGACGTCGCCCAGCCGCCCGCCGGGGATCAGCGCGAGGCCGAACGCGAGCGAGTAGCCGGCGACGATCCACTGGAGGTCGGCGGGCCCGGCGTGCAGGGTCTCGCGCAGGGCGGGGATGGAGGTGTTGAGGACGGACTGGTCGAGCAGCGTGGTGAAGCCGCCCGCGACGCAGACCAGCAGGACCCGGCGCCCGGCGGCGTCGAAGCGCTCCTTGGGCTCCTTGGGCTCCCCGGGCTTCCCGGGTTCCTCGGGCGCCCCGCTGCCCTCGGGGCTCTCCTCGGGCTCCTTCGCTATCGGCCCGGTGGCGGCGCTCACGGCTCGACCACCACCAGCGCGTACCGGGCCTCGCCCGGGCCGAGGCTGCGGAAGCGGCTGGTGCTGCCGACGTAGCGCAGGCAGTCGCCGGGGCCGAGCGGCTGCGGCTCACCGTCCACGGTCAGCTCCAGGCTCCCCTCCAGCAGCCAGAGGTGGTGCTCCCGGCCCGGCGTGCAGGCGCGGTCGTAGGCGATGTCCGCGCCGGCCGGCAGCCGGCCCTCGATGATCTCCGCGCGCAGCGAGCCGTGCGGCGGCGAGACCGACCGGCGGACGAACCCGGTCGTCCCGTCCCGCCACACCTGCTGCTCCCCGGCCCGCACCAGCCGGGCCGGCCCGGACTCCACCTCGGCGAGCAGCCGGGACATGGTCCGCCCGTACACGGCGCAGAGCCGCCCGAGCAGCGCGGCCGTCGGACTGACCTCCGCCCGCTCCACCCGGGACAGCGTCGACCGGCTGACGTCCGCCAGCCGTGCCAACTCCTCCAAGGTCCACCCGCGTTCCAGCCTCAGCTCGGCGAGTCGTTGTGCCAGCCGCTCGTCGGCGGCCGCGTCGATTCCCATATTCGCGATGCTATCCCGGATATGAGATCCACTCACCGGGGTCGGCCCCGGGGCCCCGGGTCACCGGAAGCCTTCGGGCGGCAGCCCCGCCCCGGCGCACGCGGCGCCCCGAGCCGGGGCGGGGTGTCCACCCCGAGCCGGGGCGGGGTGTGCGCCCGCCCGTCGGGCGGCGGCTTGACGGGACCTCGGCCAGGGAGGGGCGCTGATCATATGATGTGCGGCGAATCGTGGCCGGTCGGCGGCCCGTGAGGCGAGGGGGACCAGCGTGTTCGGCATCATCAGACCGTGTAGGCATCGATTGTCCGAGCGTCTGCAGACCTCCTGGATGGCCCACCTGTGCGGGCTCTGCCTCGCGCTGCGGGACGACCACGGACAGCTCGCCCGGACGGCGACCAACTACGACGGTCTGATCATCTCCGTCCTGGTCGAGGCCCAGGCCGCCCGGGAGGACTCCTCCTGGCGCCGCACCGCCGGACCGTGCCCGCTGCGCGGCATGCGGACCGCCTCCGTCGCCAAGGGCGAGGGCGCCCGGCTCGCCGCCGCCGTCTCGCTGGCGCTCGCCTCGGTCAAGATCCGCGACCACGTCGAGGACCGCGACGGCGTCTTCGCCCGCCGCCCGGTCGCCGCCGGAGCCCGTGCCGTCACCCGGCGCTGGGACCGGCAGAGCGCGGGCAGCGCCTCGACCGTCGGCTTCGACACCGCCGTGCTGCTCGACGCCGCCTCCCGGCAGGGCGAGTTGGAGCGCTCGCTGCGCCCCGGCGGCTCCGTCCTGCTGGTCACCGAGCCCACCGAGACCGCCACCTCGGCCGCCTTCGCGCACACCGCCGTGATCGCCGGACGCCCCGGCAACGCCGCCCCGCTCGCCGAGGCCGGGCGGCTGTTCGGCCGGCTCGCCCACCTCCTCGACGCCGCCGAGGACCAGGCCGCCGACGCGGCCTCGGGCGCCTGGAACCCGCTGACCGCCACCGGCACCGACCGCGCCGAGGCCGAACGGCTCTGCCGCGACGCCGTCCACGGCATCCGGCTCGCGCTGCGCGAGGTCGACCTGACCGACCGCACCCTCGTGCACGTCCTGCTCGGACACGAGACCGACCGCGCGGTGGAGCGGGTCTTCGGGCGCGCCCGGCACACCGCGAGCTGCCGCCGCCCGGACACCGCGGGCGGTGCCACCGGCGCCGTCGGCGCCACCACGGGCGAGCACCCGCACCAGGCGCCGCCGCAGCAGACGCCGCCGGGCCAGGCGCCGATCCCGCCGTGGGTGCCGCAGGGCCCGGGCTTCACCCCGCCCGGCCAGAAGCCGCCGAACCCCCGCAACCTGCTCGCCGGGTGCGCGATGTGGGCCCTGATGGCCTGCACCTGCCAGCTGCTCTGCTGCGACCACGAGGACCCGTTCAGCCGCCAGCGCCGCGAGGGGTTCTGCCAGCGCCACGACTGCTGCGACTGCGGCGACCCCGGCTGCGGCGACTGCTGCAACTGCTGTGACGGGGACTGCTGCGACGGGTGCGACTGCTGCGACGGCTGCTGCTGCGACTGCGGCTGCAACTGACCGGTCAGCCCGCCGGCTCCGCGCCGGCCCTCCCGTCCCGACCATCCCGACCCGACCGGCCGCTCTGACCGGACCGGCCGGCCGCCACCGGCCCGGGGTGCCCCCGCA
>NZ_JBHVET010000097.1:0-16485 GCF_042802135.1 Kitasatospora sp. NPDC057512 | reverse complement strand
GGTTCACCGTGGGCGTCCTTCCCGCCGCCGGGGCCTGTCGTCGAACCCGCTTGCGCGGGGCGGCTCAGAGCACCTTGGGCAGCATCCCGGCCGAGGCGGGCGGCCGGTCCCCGGCCCTGCGGAACCGGTGCAGCGCCGCCCGGCCCTCCGCCCCGCGCACCCGGGCGGCGAGCCGGGCCGGCAGCACCACGGTGGCCAGCCGGCCCTCGCCCCGGAACCCCTCGACCGTCCAACAGACCCAGGGAATCGGGTAGTTGGCCGCCGGGCTGAACAGCACGGGCCGCTCCCCCTGGAAGCTCACCGCATAGGCGCCGAAGCCGCTCCAGTTGGAGAAGCTGAACCGGCGCGCCCCCGGGTCGAAGCCCAGCGGCACGCAGTCGCGCAGCCGCGAGCGGCCGAGGGTGGCCAGGAACCACAGGTTGGCGCGCAGGTTGAGGTGCGCGGTCGGGAACTCCTCGACCGCCGTGCGCAGCGCGCCCGCGAGCACCGCCGGGCCTTCCTCGGGCCGGTGCGGCAGATGGACCTCGCTGAGGAGGTTGCCGAGCAGTGCCGGCGACAGGCCCAGCCAGCGGCGCGCGTTGACCGGCACCGTCAGCATCCGCTCGGCGTCGTCCCCGTCCAACTCCCGCAGGGTGCTGAGGAGGTGGGCGCAGAGCACGTCCCCGGAGGAGAGCCGGCGCCCGGCCGCCACGCCGAACTCCTCGCGCATCCTGGCCAGTTCGGCGTCGCTGAAGGAGATCTGGACGATCCGGTTGGCGCGCGGTCCGGCCGCCACCTCGCGGGCCAGCAGTTCCGCCTCCGCCGCCGAGGGCACCCGGAAGCCGGGCCGGCCGCAGTCCTCCTCCGGGAGCACCTCGGCCAGCAACTCGTCCTGGTCGTCCACGAGTTCGGCCTTCGGAAGCGGCTCTCCCTCGACCGCCGCGGACCAGGCCCGCAGCAGCAGCATGAAGCTGTGCAGGTCGCCGATCGCGTGATGCCAGGAGCAGCCGAGCACCGTGCCGCCGTCGGCCGTGCGGGTGAGGCGCACGGTGAGCAGCGGGACGCCGCCGTCGCGGGCGGCGGGGGCGTCCAGCGGGGCGACCAGTTCGGCGCCGGACGCCGTCACCCGGCCCATCGCCTCGGCGAGCGTGCCCTCCATGCTGTAGACCTCGAACGGCACGCCGGTGTCGTCGCAGACCGCTTCCAGAATGCCCTCGACGGTGCGCAGCCTTCCGGCGAAGACCGGCACCCGCTCCAGCGCGCGGGCCAGGCCGGCGGCGAGCCGGTCGTCGTCCAGCGGGCGCTCGAAGCAGAGCACGACCGAGACGGCGAGGTCGGCGAGCATGGTGTCCATCAGCCCGCAGCGCAGCACCCGGCCGGTGGCGTGCCCGGCCCGGACGGTACGGGATCTTCGCAACTGCGGCCAGATGCTCATGGGTTCCGTTCCGAAGCACTCGACGACTTCCGGTGACGCGCGGGCGCGTGCCGGCGGCGCGCGGTCCGCGGGCACGCCGAACGATAGTGGCGCGCGGAGGCAGTGGTCCAGTCCAATCCCGCACTCCGGCAGGGCTCTTCGGCCGGTGCGGCGACAGCGACGGCGATAGAATGCGCAGCATGGGAGAGCGCCCCGGCGCACCCTCCGCGCCGCCCCTCGTACTGGTCACCGGCACCGCGTCGCGGGTGATCGACCCGACCCGGGCCTACCACCTCGGCCGCGACCCGACCAGCGAGATCGTCCTGGACGACCCCCGGGTGTCCTGGCACCACGCGATCCTGCGCGCCACCGGAGGGCACTGGCTGCTGGAGGACGCCGACAGCACCAACGGCACGTACGACGAGGGCCGGCGGGTCAGCCGCGAGGAGGTCGGCCCGGGCACCCGGCTGCGCTTCGGCGACCCGGCCGACGGGCCGTCCGCGGCCTTCGTCGGCCTTCCGGCGCCCACCGCGCACAAGCGGCCGTCCCTGGTCGCCCCGCACCTCTCCGGCACCTTCCGCCGTCCGAGCGCCGTCCACCGGCTGCTCGGCCGCACCGTCCGGATCGGCCGCTCGCGCGACAACGACCTGGTCCTGGACAACCTGGTGGTCTCCCGGTACCACGCCGAACTGCGCGCGCTGCCCGACGGCGGCCACGAGATCGTCGACCTGGACAGCCACAACGGCACCTACCTCAACGGCCGCCCCGTACAGCGCGCCCCGGTCGGCCCGGCGGACATCGTCGGCATCGGCCACTCCGCGCTCTGCCTGGCCGACGGCCGGCTGGTCGAGTACACCGACACCGGCGAGGTCTCCCTGGACGTCCGGCACCTGGTGGTCCGGGTCGGCCCCGACCACCGGGTACTGCTGGACGACGTCGGCTTCCCGCTCGCCGAGAAGGCGCTGCTCGCGGTGGCCGGCCCGAGCGGCGCGGGCAAGTCCACCCTGCTCAACGCGCTCACCGGGCTGCGCCCCGCCGACCAGGGCACGGTGCTGTACGACGGGCGCGACCTCTACCGCGACTACGCCGAGCTGCGCCGCCGGATCGGCCTGGTGCCGCAGGACGACATCCTGCACACCCAGCTCACCGTCCACCGCGCCCTGTCCTACGCCGCCGAGCTGCGCTTCCCCGGCGACACCGACCCGCACGAGCGGGAGGCCCGGGTCCGCGAGGTGATCCACGAGCTGGGCCTGGACGGCCGCGCCGACCAGGTGATCGCCAGCCTCTCCGGCGGCCAGCGCAAGCGGGTCAGCGTCGCGCTGGAGCTGCTCACCAAGCCGTCCCTGCTCTTCCTCGACGAGCCGACCTCCGGGCTGGACCCGGGCATGGAGCGCTCGGTGATGCGGATGCTGCGCGGGCTCGCCGACGACGGCCGGACGGTGGTCGTGGTGACGCACAGCGTGCTGAGCCTGAGCGTCTGCGACCGGCTGCTGGTGCTGGCCCCGGGCGGGCGGACGGCGTACTACGGGCCGCCCGGCGAGGCGCTGGGCTTCTTCGGCTACGAGGAGTGGCCGGAGGCCTTCGAGGCCTTCGAGGACGAGGACCACAACACCTGGCAGCAGCGTTTCCGCGGCTCCCCGCAGTACGCACGCTACGTGGCGGCCGAGGCCGTGCCGACGCCGTCGCCGTCGCCCCATCCGCACCCGCGCCCGATCCCCGGCCCCGACCCGCACGAGCCCGCCGCGGCGGCCGCTCCCGCTGCTCCCGCGATCGACTGGGACAAGCCGCAGGGCTGGTTCTCCCAACTGGGCACCCTGGTGCGCCGGTACACCGCGGTGCTGGCCGCCGACCGGCTCTTCCTCACCATCATGGTCGTGCTGCCCTTCGTGATCGGCCTGATGTGCCGGGCGATGGCCGGCTCCCGGCTCTCCCCCGACAACGCCGTCAACTGCCTGCTCACGCTCTGCATCGGCGGGCTGCTCACCGGCGCCGCCAACTCGGTGCGCGAGCTGGTCAAGGAGCGCGCGATCTACCGGCGGGAGCGGGTGGTCGGGCTGTCCAGATCGGCTTACCTGGTCTCCAAGGTGGTGGTGCTCGGCACGGTCACGGTGGCCCAGGCCACGGTGCTGACCGTGGTCGGCCTGGCCGGGGTGGACCTCTCCTTCGCGGTGCCGACCGGGGTGGTGATGCCGCAGCTGCCCGAGCTGATCCTCGCGGTCGCGCTGCTCGCCTTCTCGGCGATGATGCTCGGCCTGGTGGTCTCGGCGCTGGTGGGCAAGGAGGAGGCCACCATGCCGCTGCTGGTGCTCCTGTCGGTGGTGCAGATCGTCTTCAGCGGCCTGATGCTCAAGCTGCACGGCGTCCCGGGGCTGGAGCAGTTCGCGTGGCTGGTCCCGTCCCGCTGGGGTCTGTCGGCGATGGCGCGCACCGTCGAGCTGCACGGCATCTTCCCGAACGCGATCACCGCCGACCCGATGTTCCGGCACCAGCGCTCCGGCTGGCTGCTGAGCATCGCGCTGCTGCCCGCGCTCTCGCTGCTGTACGGCCTGGTGGTGCTGGCCCTGCTGCGGCGGCACGAGCCGAGCATCATGCGGCGGTAGCGGAAGGGCGACCACCGCATGGACGAGTTCGCGTTCCGCCCGACCCACGTCGCCCCGCCGGACGGGATGGCCTCCTGGGCGGCTCCGGACCCGGCCCGGCCCGACGCCCGGCTGGACGCGCTGCTGCCGCTGCAACTGCTCGACCGCCTGGGCGACTGGGCGCGGATCCTCTGCTCCAACGGCTGGACCGCCTGGGTGGACGGCCGCCTGCTGGTCGCGCTGCCACAGCCACCGCCCGCCGCCGACGGCCCGCCCGCGCGGACCGCCGACCCGCGACCGGCGCTCGCCGAGGCCGGGGGCGCACTCGACCGCTACCGCGCCCTGCTGGAGGACCTCGCCACCGGCGCCCTCGACCTGGGGGCGTTCCGGGAGCGCACCCGCGGCCTGCGGATCGGCCTGGTGGTGGACGGCGAGGCCGTCTGGCTGTTCGACCCGGTGCACGACCGCTGGTGCTACGGCGACGGGCTCCAGTTCCAGACGTACGCGGCCACCGACCGGCCCAGCCCCTCGCCCTCGCCCTCGCACGCCCCGTCCACGCAGGACCCGTCCGCCCCCACCCGGACCGGTGACCCGTGACCTCCGCCGAGCGGCCGTCCGCCGCGCGCGACGCCACCGGTCTGCCCGCCGGGCTGGTCGGGCGGCGGGTCGCCGGCTACCGGCTGGAGAACGAGATCGGGCGCGGCGGCATGGCCGTGGTCTACCGGGCCAAGGACCTGCGGCTCGGCCGGACGGTCGCGGTCAAGCTGCTCGCCCCCGAGCTGGCCCGCAACGAGGTGTTCCGGCAGCGCTTCATGCACGAGTCGGAGGCGGCCGCCGCGATCGACCACCCGCACATCATCCCGGTGTTCGAGGCGGGCGAGCAGGACGGCATCCTGTACCTCGCGATGCGCTACGTGGAGGGCGGCGACCTGCGCGCCCTGATCAACCGCTCCGGCCCGTTCCCGGTCGGGCGGGCCGTCCGGTTCGCCCTCCAGATCGCCTCGGCACTGGACGCCGCGCACCACCACGGCCTGGTGCACCGGGACGTCAAGCCGGGCAACGTGCTGGTCGCCGCCGGGACGGACAGCGAGCACCCGGAGCACCTGTACCTGGCGGACTTCGGCCTGACCAAGAAGTCCCTCTCGCTCAGCGGGCTGACCAGCGTCGGCCAGATCGTCGGCACGCTCGACTACGCGGCGCCCGAGCAGATCTCCGGCAGGCCGCTGGACGGGCGCTGCGACCAGTACGGCCTCGGCTGCGTGGTCTTCGAGATGCTCGCGGGCGCGCCGCCGTTCCGCCGGGAGAGCGACCTCGCGCTGCTCTGGGCGCACCTCAACGACCCGCCGCCCGCGCTGCGCGACCACCGGCCCGACCTGCCGGCCGCCGTCGGGGCGGTGGTCGCCCGGGCGCTGGCCAAGACGCCCGGGGAGCGGTACCCGAACTGCCTGGACTTCGTCGCCGAACTGCGCGCGGCGAGCACCCCCGCCGCGCCGGAACCGTGGCGCGCCGACGGGCCGCCCACCCGGGTCGTCCCGGCGCTCGCCCCCGGCCCGCCCGCGGTGCCCGGGCCGCCCGCCTGGGCCGCACCGGTCGTCCACCCACCGCCGTCCCCGCCCGCAGGGAGCCGTCCGTCATGAACGCCGTGAGCCGTCCGTCATGAACGCCGTGAGCCGTCCGTCATGAACGCCGTGAGCCAGGTCTTCGCCGTGGTCGCCGCGGCGATCCACCTGATCGTCTGGCCGCTGGAGAGCTTCCTGTACGGGCACCCGCGGGTGCGCCGCGTGCTGACCGGCAGCACCGCGGACGCCCCGGAGGTCCGGCTGTGGCGCGTCAACGTGGGCTTCTACAACCTCTTCCTGGCCCTCGGCCTGGTCACCGGCCTGGTCCTGCTGCACACCGGGCACCCGGGGGCCGGGCGGGCGGTGGTGCTCTACGTCGCCGCGTTCATGGTCGCGGGCGGGATCACCCTGTTCGCCTCGGAGCCGAAGCTGTGGCGCGGCGCACTCGGCCAGGCCGTCCCGGCGGCGATCATCCTTCTGGCGGAGGCGTTCTGACGTTTCATCACCATCCCTTCACCCGTACGGCTAAACTCCGCCTACCCCGCGACGGTCGCGGAGGCTGGGGGTGGCAGCAGTGGCGAAGGTCCCGATCACCGACCGGTACGTCGTCGGCCTCGGCTGTCGGGTGAGCGTCCAGCAGGGCCTCACCTCGACGAAGGTCAGCTGGAGCGTCGCCCACCTGCCGGAGGGCGGCTCGCCCCGGCCCACCGGCGGGAACGAGGAGATCGGCGTCATCTGCCCGCGCTGCCGGCGCTCCTTCTCGGTCCGGGTGGAGACCGCGACCAGGGCGCGGGTCAAGCGGCTGGTCCACCGGACGGTGGGCTGGCTGCTGGTGCTCTCGCTGCTGGCCCTCGTCCCGATGCTGGTCCAGCTGGGCGGCCGGACCGTCGAGGAGGGCGACGACCAGGCGGTCGACAACATCGGCCTGCTCTTCACGCTGGCCGCCGCGGGCGTGGTCGTCGGACCGTCGCTGCTTCTCAGCGCGGGCATCCACGACGGCATCGGGAAGCTCCGGCTCATCCGGGCCGACGGCCGCAAGACCATGTGGGTGCGGGGCCACCGGCTGTTCTGAGCCGGGCCACGGCCGCCGTCACCCCGCGCCCCTTGTTCGGCTTATTCGGCGTCCGCCGGTACCTCGCCGCGGTGCCGCACCCGGGTGGCGAGCAGGGCGCCGAGCGCGCCGGTCAGCAGCCCCCAGCCCGCCGCGAGCGGCACCGCCGTCCAGAGCACCGGGCGCAGGCTCAGGCTGCCGCCGCCCAGCCCGGCCAGCGGGTTTCCGCCGCCGAGCACGGCGCCCAACAGGTCGCCCAGGCCGCCCTGGCCGAGGCCGACGCCGAGCACGGAGAGCCCGTAGTCGGCGTCCACCCGGGTCCACAGGCCGACCAGCAGCACGGTGACGGCGGTGGCGAGCGCGAACCGGACGGCGTGCCGCCAGAGCCGGACGGTGCGCGGCGCGCGGCGGGCCGCCAGGAAGGCGGCGGCGAGCAGCAGGGCGGCGGCCAGCGGCAGCAGCCACCAGCTGCGGGCGTCCTGCTCCGCGAGGGTGCCGAGGTCGATGGTCGCCGGCCCGCCCCCGGGGGTGCGCAGCACGGCGCTGAGCGGTTTGGGGACGGGCAGGCCGAGCCCGCCGACCAGCCGCCCGTGCCACGTGGCGCCGAGCCCGATACCGAAGGCCAGCCAGACCAGGTCGGGCAGCGCGAGCAGCACCACGGCGAGGGTCTGCCGGGCGTTCCCGTGCACGATCGCGGTCAGCACCCCGGCCACCGCACCGATCGCCAGGTACGCCAGCAGGACCAGCCAGAGTGCGAACGCGGGTGGGCGGACGGCGAGTTGGTAGCGCACCAGGGCGGGCGGCAGTGGGGCCCGCCGGGACACCGCGAAGGTGACCGCGAGTACCACCAGCAGCCAGGCCAGCCCGATGCCCACGGTGGTCGGGCCGTCCGCACGGAAGCCGACCTCCGGGGTCAGCCCGAGCGCGCCGCCGATCGACTGGGCCAGGTCGCCGCCGAGCGGGACGACGAAGCTGTGCCGGGCGCCGAGGGTGAGCAGCACCAGGGCGAGCACCCAGAGCAGCACCGTCCGGCCGATCCGCCCGAGCAGCTCACCGCCGCCCGCGACCGCGCGGAAGCGCAGCTGGCGCAGGAACACCTCGGCCATCGCGACCGCGCCGACCACCGAGACGCTCAGCGGCATCGCACTGATCCCGGCCCCGACCGCCGCGAAGTCTCCGGCACCGCCGTCGAGTTCGACGGTCCCGCCGACGGCGAGCGCGAGCGTCGCGGCCAGCACGGCGGGGAAGCCGCCGTCCGGGAGGTCGTCGGCGCCGGCCAGCCAGAGGCCGAGCGCGGCCACCGCCGCCATCGCGACCAGCCCGGCCAGCACGACGGCGAGCGCGTCCAGCCAGCCGCGTACGGCGCCGGGCGGGCCCGCGGCCCGGGTGGTGGGCTGCTGCATGCCGCCTCCTCGTCGCTCGCGGGGTGCACAGGGGTCCGGCCCGGCCCGGGCGCGATCGACGGCCGATCGACGGCCGATCCGCGCCCGGTCCACGTCCGGCCGACCGTTGGCCGGTCTCCGGTGGGGTTCCGGTGGGCTTCCAGGGTGGCCGACGGTCGGCGGGCACGCTCGGCGGCGCCCCCGGCACCTGCTGTTGCGGCGAACGGGGCAACGGGGGAGAAAGGGAAGCCACTGGCAGGAGCCTCCCGAGCCGGCCCCGGTCGGCCGACCGCCTGCGAAACGGAGCCTCGATGACCTCCCAACCGCCGCCGTCCGGCCTGCCCGGCCCGTCCGGTGAGCCTCCGCACGGTCCGCCGTCCGGTCCCCCGTCCGGGCCGCTGGCCGGTCGACCGTCCGGCGGCGGTACGGCCGGTCCGCCGTCCGTGCCCCCTCCGCCCTCGGGCCCGTCCGGGGCCGCCGGGGCGGGTGGCGCCGGGAGTGCGGGTGGCGCCGGGAGTGCGAGTGGTCCCGGCGGCGCGAGCGGGCCGGGCGGGCCGTCCGGACCGGGCGGCGCCGGCGGGCCGTCGTCCGGCGGGCCCGGACGCGGGGCGCGCACGCCGTGGTGGCGATCCGGGAAAGGGCTGGCGCTGGCGGCGGGCACGGTGGCGGTTGCCGTGGCGGCCACCGTGCTGATCGTCAACAAGCAGGGCGGCAAACACCCGGCCGTGCCGACGGCGAACGAGGTCGCCCTGCAGGCCCCGGCCGATCCCGGGCCGGACCCGTTCACCCCGTCGGTGGAGACCCAGGGGGTGAGCGCCCCCGCACCCGCCTCCGCCGTCCCGACCGTCACCCCGACCGCCGTCCCGACCGTCACCCCGACGGCGCAGCACCCGGGCGGCGCCTCGTCCCGGAGCGGTTCACCGACCGCGCTGCACAGCGTCGAGGGCAGCTCGGCCGGGCTGTACGCCGGGACGATGGGCAGGCCGAGCTGCGACACCGAGCGCCTGATCGGGATGCTCTCGACCGGGGACACCGGGCGCGCCTGGGCCTCCGCCGCCGGCATCGCGCAGGCCGACGTCCCCGGCTACCTGCGCTCGCTGACCTCCGCCTACCTGCGGGTGGACACCCGGGTGACCAACCACAACTACCAGAGCGGCGCGGTGGTCGAGTACCAGTCCGCGCTACAGGCGGGCACCGCCGTCCTGGTGGACGCCCAGGGCGTGCCCCGGGTGCGCTGCTCCTGCGGCAACCCGCTGAAGCCGCCGGCTCTGGTGAGCAACGCCAGGTACACCGGGAAGGCCTGGGCGGGCTTCCAGCCGTCCACGCTGATCATCGTGGTGCCGGCAGCCCGCCCGGTGACCGAGATCATCCTGGTGAACGTCGAGACCGGCGGGTGGTTCTCCCGGATGACCGGGCGGGTCGAGGTCGTGGACCGACCGGCCGAACCGCCGAAGGGGCCCCTGGTGCCCGGCATCCCGCCGCCGGGCCCGTGGACGCCGTCCACGCCCTCGGCCACGTCCTCGACCTCCCCCGGCACGACCTCGCCCGGTGCGACGTCGCCGGGCACGACCCCGCCCGGCACGCCATCGCCCGGCACGCCGACGAGTTCGGGTGCCACGTCCTCAGGCGCCACCGGCTCCGGTATCACCTCCTCGGGTGCCACGACCCCCGGAGTCACCTCCTCGGGCCCGACGACCCCCGGAGCCACGTCCTCGACCGGCTCGGGTCAGCCGCCGGGGACGGCCACGACGACCAGCACCCCGCCCCCGTCCACGGTGACCACCGGCACACCGACGCAGACGCCGACTGAGACGCGAACACCGACATCGATCACCACGACGTCGTCCCCCGCGACGACCACCGCCGTCACGACGGCGACCGGGACCACGACGGCGACCACCACTGCCCAGGCGCCGACCGCGACCTGCGCGAGCACCGCGCCGTCCACCCTGCCGCCCTGCCCGACCGCGAGTGCCGCCACGCCGAGCTGACCCGACGCACGCCCCGCTCCGCCCCGCTGCCATCGGCCCTCACCCGGCCGGTGGCAGCGGTGCGCCGGCGCGCCTCAGGGCAGCAGCACCTTCGCGTCCCCGGGCCCGAGCACCCGGCCGTCCGCCGAGCGCACCTCGACCGGCGCGACGGGCGCACCCGACTCGCGGTCCACCAGACGCGCCCGGGGCTCGCCCTCCTCGAAGAACCACTGGTCGCCCCACTGCCGCAGCGCCGTGATCACCGGGAACAGCGCACGGCCCTTCTCGGTGAGCACGTACTCCTGGTACGGGCTGCCGTCGGCGGCCGGCGCGAGCTCGAACACACCGTTGGCGACCAGGCCGGCCAGGCGGGAGGACAGGATGTTCTTGGCCAGGCCGAGGTTCTTCTGGAACTGCCCGAAGCGGCGCAGTCCGTCGAAGGCGTCACGGACGATCAGCAGCGTCCAGCCGTCGCCGACGACGTCGAGCGGACGGGCGACCGGGCAGGCCGACTCCTCGTGCGTGGTGCGTTTCGGCACTTCTCCCACCTCTCAGCTCTCACCGGTCGGCGCCCAGCGTACCGATCAGAGCATGGTTGCTTATTAAAACCAGGGTATGCCATGGTGTCGCGGTAGCACTTTGAAACCACTGTGCCCCTTCGAGGGAGTCCCGCCCATGACCTCACCCGCCCGCGCGTCCGCCGAGGACCCGACCGCCGACACCCCGAGCAACGCCACGGCCGGTGCCCCCACCGGGACCCCGCCACGCGGCCTGTCACCGGCCGTCGCCTGGCTGCTCTCCGTCGCCTGCGGCCTCGCCGTGGCCAACGTCTACTACTCGCAGCCGCTGCTCGACCTGATCGCCCGGGACTACGGCATCGCCCCGGCGACCATCGGCCTGGTCGGCACCCTCACCCAGACGGGCTACGCCCTCGGCCTGCTCCTGCTCGTGCCGCTCGGCGACCACGTCAACCGCCGCACCCTGATCACCTCCCAGCTCGGCCTGTCCGTCCTCGCCCTCCTCGCCGTCTCGCTCGCCCCCTCGGCTCCGCTGCTGCTCCTCGCGATGGCCGCCGTCGGCGTCCTCGCCGTCGTCGCCCAGGTGGTCGTCGCATACTCCGCCCAACTCGCCGCCCCGGGCGACCAGGGACGGGTGGTCGGCACCGTGACCAGCGGCATCGTGGTCGGCATCCTGCTCGCCCGCACCGTCGCCGGGACCATCGGCGACCTGGCCGGCTGGCGCGCCGTCTACGTGGCCTCCGCCGTCGCGACCGCCGCCATGGCCCTCGCCGTCGCGGCCGCCGTCCCGTCCGAGCGGCACCGGGCGGCCGAGCGGATCGGCTACCCGCGGCTGGTCGGCTCGGTGTTCGCGCTCTTCGCCCAGGAGCGCGTGCTCCGGGTCCGGGCCGTCCTCGCGCTGCTGAGCTTCACCTCCGTCACCGTGCTGCTCACCCCGATGGTGCTCCCGCTCGCCGCAGCTCCCTTCAACCTCAGCCACACCCAGATCGGGCTCTTCGGCCTCGCCGGCGCCGCCGGAGCGCTCGGCGCCGGGTACGCCGGCCGCCAGGCCGACCGCGGCCGGGCCGAACGCACCGCCGGCATCGGCCTGCTGGCCATGCTGGTCGGCTGGCTCCCGGCCGCACTGCTGCCGCACTCGGTCTGGTGGCTGGTGCTCGCCATGGTGGTGATCGACTACGGCCTGCAGTCCGTCCACGTCGCCAACCAGCACCTCCTCTACCAGGTCCGCCCGGAGGCGCAGAGCCGCCTGACCGCCGGCTACATGCTGCTCTACTCCGCCGGGTGCGGCGCGGGCGCGATCCTGTCCACCGTCGTCTACGACCACGGCGGCTGGACGGCCGTCTGCCTGCTCGGCGCCGCCACCAGCCTCGCCGCGCTCGGCTACTGGTGGACGGCGGCCCGCCGGTGACGACCGATCGGCCACGGGCGACCGGCCCCGCCACCTACGCGTGCGTCAGCTACGCGTCCGTCACCGACGCGTCCGCCGGCGACGCCGCGGCGAGGACCTCCCGTAGCGCCCGTATGCCCTCGCGCCAGGCCGGCCCCTCCCCTGCCTCGTCCCACAGCTCCGCGAGCTCCGACTCCTCCGCGACCACCCGGTCGAGCGCCGCCACCGCGAGCGGGCGCAGCTCGGCGGAGAGCGGCGGGACCGGCTCCTTGGGCCCGTAGGCGCTGGTCACCGCCGCCCCGCCCGGGCACTGCGCCGCCACCAGCGCGGCGGCGGCGACCGCCTCCACCGCCTCGTCGGAGTCCAGGAACTCCTCCGCCCGGACGGCGTACAGCAGCGCCGACCGGAGCAGCGGCTCGCGCTCGCCCGGCGCCGCGTCGTCCAAGCCGCCGCAGAAGTCCGCCGCCGAGTCGTTGTCGAAGTGCCCGATGTCCCAGGTGCCCATGCCGATCCCCTCACGCTGTTCGTGTTCGTGTGCGACGGATGCTTGCACACGGCACTGACAATCGGCCGGGCCGACGGATATTCGCTGGTCAGGGCCGACCGCGGTGGGGCAGAGTGCCCCCATGACCACCACTCAGGGGCTGGACCGGGACGGGTACATCGCACGGGAGGGCTCGCTCGACCGCGTGCCGCCGGCGTTCGCGCCGGTGGTCGCCGCCGCCCGGGAGCGGATCGCCGCGGCCTTCGCGCCCGACCGGCTGCACAGCGCCTACCTCTACGGCAGCCTCCCGCGCGGCACCGCGACCCCCGGCGTCTCCGACCTCGACCTGCTGCTCGCCCTGCACCACGAGCCCACCGCCGCGGACCGGGCGGAGGCCGACGCCCTCGAAGCCGCGCTCGACGGGGAGTTCACGCAGGTGGACGGGGTCGGCGTGGTGCTGGCCGGCACGGCCACCCTGCTGAGCGAGCTCGAACGCCACGACCTCGGCTGGTTCGTCGCCTGCCTCTGCACCCCGCTGCTCGGCGAGGACCTCGCCGCCCGGCTCCCCCGCTACCGCCCCACCTCCCTGCTCGCCCGGGAGACCAACGGCGACCTGGCCCTGGTCCTCCCGCTCTGGCGCGAACGCCTGGCCGCCGCCACCACGGAGGCCGAGCTGCGCGGCCTCGCCCGCGCCGTCTCCCGCCGCCTCGTCCGCACCTGCCTCACCCTCGTCATGCCCCGCTGGGGCGGCTGGACCAGCGACCTCGCCGCCTCCGCCGAGGTCTTCGCCGGCTACTACCCCGAGCGCGCCGCCCAGGCGCGCCTCGCCGCCGCCCTCGCCCGCGGCCGCACCGCCGACCGGGCCGCCCTCACCGTGCTCGTCGACGACCTGGGCCCCTGGCTCGCCGCCGAGTACGCCGCCGTCCACGGCGTGAAGGCACCGCGCCCGTGACAGCGGCACGCCCGTGACAGCGGCACGCCCATGACGACACCGGAGCACCCGCTGGTCCGCGAGGTCTTCCCAGACCTGGCCCGGGAGTTGGTCGACCTCCTGGAGCACGAGGAGGTCCTCGACCGGGAGCCGCTCCGGGACACCCGCCCCGGCCGGGGCTGAACTCCCCGCCGCCGTACGGGCTTCAGTCCACGCACGGGATCCCGCCCGCCTTCACCGCCGGCCCCTGCATCGGCAGCCCCGCCGCCGAGTCGGCGGAGGTGTCGCCCGGCGCGGCCGACGGCACGGCCGTCGGGCTCGGGGTGCGGGAGACGGCGAGGGTGAGCAGGACGCGGCCCGCGGGGATCCCCGACGAGAAGACCGCGTTCACCCCGTAGCGGGCGGCGAGGCGCTGCGCGTCGGCCTTGGCGCCGGCGCCGTACCCGACCGCGGTGGCCCGGGTCCTGGCCGGGGCGTCGCCGATCCGGCCGGTCTGGAAGCCGAGTTCGGCCAGCGCCCGGGACTCGTTGGCCGCCACCCCCGCCCCCGCGGCCGCGTTGATGTCGACCACCGCCTTGGGCGTCGCGCTCGGCGTCGGGGTCGCGGAGGGCGACGGGGTGGGGTCGCCCGGCGCGTCCCCGGACGGCATGACGGGCACCACGGCGGGGACGGCCGGCGTCGGCTCGTGCTTGAAGAGCTGCCGGACGATCTTCCTGATCAGGTCCGGGTTGACGGTGTTGACCTCCTGCCCGCCGACCGTCTTGAAGCCGCTGATCGGCAGGGTGTTGAACTCCACGTTTCCGCCGGTCAGGTTGGGCGCCTGCTGGGCGAAGTCGAGGATGTTCCACTCGTTGTCGATGACCACGTCCTTCTTCACCACCGCGAACAGCTTCTGCATCTGCCCGAGGTCGTTGAGGATGCCCTGCTGCTTGAGCCGGTACTCGACGGAGGAGAGGAACGCCTGCTGCCGGTGGGTGCGGTCGAGGTCGCCGTTGGTGAGGTGGTGGCGCTGGCGGACGAAGGAGAGCGCCTGCGCGGCGTCGAGGGAGCTGATCCCGGCCGGGAGCCTGAGGCCGGTGCCGCCGCCCTCGTGGGTGGCGGTCCGGGCGATGATCGGGTCGTCCACCGGGTGGTTGAGGCAGACCTGGACCGGCTCGACCGCCTTGGCGATGTCGTAGAAGCCGATCAGGTTCACCTCCGCGAAGTGGTCGATCGGGACGTCCAGGAAGCTCTGCACGGTCCGGATGGTGGCCGAGCGGCCGGCCTCGCGGCTCTGCCGTTCCAGTGCCGCCTTGGAGAGCCCCTTGCCCGCCAGCTTCTGCTCGGCGGCCTCCTTGGCGATGCCGTACGCCTCCTTGATCTTGTGCATCCTCCCGTCCGCGCCGACGGTCTGCACGTAGTCGTCGCGCGGGACGGACAGCGCGGTGACCTTGCCGCCGTTGGCCGGGATGTGCAGCACGATCAGGGCGTTGGTGTTGTACCCGCCGATCTCGCTGGAGCCGGCGTGCAGTTCGTCCTCCACGAACTGCCTGGGCAGGTCGTTGCCGTCCATGTCCTTGCGGCTGTCCAGGCCGATCAGCAGCAGGTTGACGGACTTGTCGAGGTGCGGCGGGGCGTTCTTCCTGGCCTCGCTCAGCGCGGTGGACTTGATCATGCCGTCGTCCAGGCTGCGGTACTCGTACCAGGTGAAGCCGCTGGCGCCGAGCACCGCGACCGAGACGGTGCAGGCCAGGGTGCGCCCGGCGACGGTCAGCGGGGCGGCGGCGCGGCGCGGGTCGTAGCCGCGCCGGCCGCGCAGACCGCGCTGCCCGCGCCCGCCGGTACGGCTGTTGCCGCGCTCAGCCACGGCGGCCCCTTCCGGCCGGGACAGCCGTCCTGCCGGTCCGCCGGCGCTCCGGCACCGCCCGGCGGCGGGCCGCCGTGCCGCGGACCGCGACCACGGCGAGCGCCACCGCCACGGCCGCGGCCATCACCGGGAACGCCCCGACCACCCAGCGCAGCGCGCCGGTGCCGAGGTTCCTCCCCTGGTACGTCCCGGGGTGCGCCAGGTACTCGACGCCCGAGGCGGTGAGCAGCACCACGACCGGAGCGGCCGTCACCACCCACCACCGGCCGGTGCGGCTGCAGAGCAGCGCCGCGGCCGCCGTCCCGAGCACCGAGCCCACCGCGAAGAGGAGGCCGACGCCCGGCCCGTCGAGCTCGTCCGCGACGGCCCCGAGCAGCGGCAGCCCGACCGCCGAGAGCGCGGCCGCCGTCCCGCCGCGCCGACGTGCCTGCTGCCGGCGGCGGGCCGCCCCGGGGCGCGGCGACCGGACCTGCCGAGGCGCCGCGGTGTCCGCGCGGTTCCCGCGGGCGCCCGCGGTTCCCGCACCGGCCGGCCAGGAGCGCTGGGCGGGCAGGGCGCGGTCCTCGGTGCGCGGTCCCGCGTCCTGGTACGGCGTTCTCGCCCGCTGACCGGCCATGCGCACTTCCCTCGATCGTTGCGGCTGCGGCGGCGCGATCGCACCACCGCGCGTGCCGGGACGCCGTCGGTCCTGCCGGCGCCCTGATGGCGCCCTGGTGACGTCCTGGTGGGGACCCGACCTCTACATTGCTGTAGAGATTGGGCTGGAGCATACAAAACCCATTTCAGCAAAGTCATCCGCTGCCACCCGGCAGCGACCGACCGCCTGGTGGACCGTCGTTAGGATGGTCATGATCCCCGCCACGTCGGCACACCATCAGGAACGCATCAGAGGAGCAGAGCGTCACCATGTTTGAGAGTCTGAAGAACCTCGCGGGCAAGGCCACCGACCTCGCCCGTGACCACGGCGACGTGATCGGGCAGGGCCTGGACAAGGTCGGCGACGCGATCGACGACCGCACGGACGGCAAGTACAGCGGGCAGATCGACACCGGCGTCGAGAAGGCGAAGGACTTCCTGCGCAACCTCGACGGCGACCAGAAGCCCGCCGAGTAGCCTGCCGCAGGACACGATCAGCCGCACGACGGTCGAACGACCGCACGGGCGAACGGGGAGGGGCGGCAGCGGTGAGCGAGGAGAAGAAGGGGCCGGGCTGGGGGCAGTGGCTGGTGCTCACCGTCGCGGTCGTGGTCGGGCTGGGCCTCCTGCGCGGCAACGACCACGACGGCGCGGCCTCCGCCGACCCCTCTCCGACCGCCGCCGCCCCGTCCGTCCCCGGGTCCGGCTCCGCGCCGTCGGCCGGCGGCTCCGCGAAGCCCTCGAAGCCC
>NZ_JBHVET010000096.1:0-16564 GCF_042802135.1 Kitasatospora sp. NPDC057512 | reverse complement strand
GCGGAGGAATAACCGCTCGCCGGCGCCCCGCCCTTCCGGCAGACTGTCGCACACAGTTGATCTCACACGGAGGATGACATGCGTGCGGCCCGCCCGGTCCTGGACAGCCTGGAAGGACTCGCCCTCGGCGACGCCCTCGGCGACCGGTGGTTCTCGGTTCCGCTGGACGAGCGCTGGGTCGCCGAGGCACCCCGGACCGCCGACCGGTGACCGGTGACCAGGCGGTGCCGGGTACGCCAGGAACGCCTGAAGCGCCGGGCGCTCGGCGTAAGCGCCGGGTGGTCACCGCCCGGTGGTCACCGCCGGGCGAGGAAGCGGAGCACCTTGTAGCCGAGGAGCAGGACCATGGCGCCGCCGATCGCCGACACCCAGGTCGTGACGTCGAGGAAGCTCACCCTCACCGTCCCGTGCATCCAGTGCGAGACGATCCAGGTGCCGATGTAGGAGCCGGTGATGCCGATCAGGGTGCTGCCGATCAGGCCGCGCTCCCCCCTCGACATCGCCATCCTGGCCAGCGTCCCCGACACCAGGCCCAGCACGATCCACGCCATCCAGCTCATCCGCCGCCCCTTGCGTCATCGGTGTGGCGACCCCGTCGAGCCCCCGGGTCCCGTTCGGAAGGACGTACGAGGGCCTCGCACCGTTCCAGCGCCCGGGAGGACCGGTTCGAACCGGCCATCCGCGCGCCGCCGTACCGGTCGGCGGACTCCAGGCACGCCCCGCCGCCTCCCGGATGCAGGGGCCGCACCGAACTCGTCCGTCAGCGGCGCGAGTTGCCGAACAGCAGCCGGTAGGCGATCAGCAGCACCAGGGCGCCGCCGATCGCCGACACCCAGGTCGCCGCGTCGAAGAAGTGCGCGGTGATCGAGCGGTGCATGAAGTGCGACGCGATCCAGCCGCCGACGAAGGAGCCGGCGATGCCGATCAGGGCGGTCACGATCAGGCCGCCCGGGTCCTTCCCCGGCAGCAGCAGCTTGGCCAGCGCACCCGCCAGCAGGCCCAGCACGATCCACGCGACGATGCTCATCCGGCATCCCTTCCCGTCCAAGGCGCGACGGCCCCGTCCCGTCCGCTCTGCCCGCAAGGACGCCCCCGCCCGCCGCCCGGTTCCGCCGCCCGCGTCGGCCACCCCGGTCGGCCACCTGCGCAGCACCGTCCGAACCCGGCCCACGCGGCCTGCTGACGGGGCCGGCCGACGAGACCGGCCGCCCAGGCCGGCCCCGCCCGCGCGTGGCGCCCTTCCCGCGCGCCGCCCGCGCCGAAATACTGCGGCCATGCGCATCCTGATCGCCACCGCCGGCTCCCGGGGCGACGTGGCCCCCTTCACCGGGCTCGGCGTCCGGCTGCGGACGGCCGGACATCAGGTGGCCGTCGCCACCCACGACACCTTCGCCGAGTCGGTGCGTGCCGCCGGACTGGAGTTCCGCCCGCTGCCGGTCGACCCGCGCGCCGAACTCGCCTCCGCCGAGGGCCGGCGCCTGCTGCGGGCTGGCAGCGGACCGGGCGCCGTCCTTCAACTCCTGCGGCTCGGAAGGAGGTTCATGCCCGCACTCGGCGACGGCATCGCCGACGCCACGGCACTCGGGACCGACCTGCTGCTGACCACCAGCACCACCAGCGCACTCGGCCAGGTCGCCGCCGAGGCGGCCGGCATCCCCAGCATCGGGCTGTACCTCCAACCCCTCGCCCCCACCCGCGAGTTCGCGCCCGCCGTCAGCGGCACCCGATCGCTCGGCCGGTCCGGCAACCTGCTGGCGGGACACGCCGTCCAGGCCGCGACCGACCAGCTGTTCCTCCCGGCCGTCCGCGGGCTGCGCCGTCGGCTGGGCCTGCCGCCGCTCGGCATCGCCCGGGCCCGCCGCAACCACCTCGTCCTGCACGGCTTCTCGCCACTGGTGGTGCCCCGACCCGCCGACTGGCGCCCCCGACTGGAGGTGGCGGGCTACTGGTGGCCGGCCGACCGGCCGGACTGGCGGCCCCCGGCCCGGCTGCTCGACTTCCTGGCCGCCGGGCCGCCGCCCGTCTTCGTCGGCTTCGGCAGCCTGGTCGTCCCCGACCCCGAGCGGCTCACCGCGACCGTCCTCGCCGCCGCCCGCGCCGCCCGGGTGCGCCTCCTGCTCCAGTCGGGGTGGAGCGGACTGGCAGCCGAGGACTCGGACTCCGTCCTGACCGTCGGCGACACCCCGCACGACTGGCTCTTCCCCCGCACCGCCGCCGTGGTCCACCACGCGGGTGCCGGCACCACGGCCGCCGCCCTCCGCTCCGGCACCCCCGCCGTCCCCGTGCCCGCCCAGCTCGACGCACCGTTCTGGTCCGCCCGACTGACCCGGCTCGGCGTCTCCCCCGGCCCCGTCCCCCTGCGCGGCGTCACCCCCGCCCGCCTCGCCGCCTCCCTCCGCCTGACGCTCGACGACCCCCGCTACCGCGCCCGCGCCCAAGCCGTCGCCACCGCCCTGGCCGCCGAGGACGGCGCGGCCAAGGTCCTCGCCGCCGTCGAACGGGTTTCAGCGAACAGCTGACAACTAACAGCTGACAACTTTCGAAATCTGTCAGCTGTTCGCTGTCACCCGTCAGTCGTCCGCCCTCCCCCGTCGGCCCTCCCCCTCCCGGTCGCCCCGCTCAGCCCCAGGTACACCACGGCCGCCGCCGTCAGCCCGACGGCCCAGCCGTAGTCGGCGAGCGGTTTGAGGACGGGGATCAGCCCGTCCGCCGGGAAGGGTCCCCGCTTCGCACCGTCGGCGTCGACGGTGGAGTACGAGCCGCCGACGGCCAGTACGCCGCCCACCAGCAGCGCCGTCACGGCCCGCCAGTTCCAGCCGGCCGCGTACCAGTACGCCCCTCCCGGGCGGTACAGCTCGGCGAGCCGGAGGCGGGTGCGGCGCAGGGCCCAGTAGTCGGCGATCAGCACTCCGCCGACCGTGCCGAGCAGCCCGCCGACCACACCCAGCCAGGTGTAGATGTACACGTGCGGGTCGGAGATCAGCCGCCACGGGAAGATCACGATCCCGACCACCCCCGTGATCAGCGCCCCGGTCCGGAAGGTGACGAAGCGGGGCAGCAGGTTGGCGAGGTCGTACGCGGGCGAGACGACGTTGGCGGCGATGTTCACCGACAGCGTCGCGACCAGCACGGTCAGCAGCGCGAACAGGATGCCGACCGGGTTCTCCATCCTGGCGGCCAGCTGGATCGGGTCCCACACCGGCGCCCCGTAGACCGCCTCGGAGCCCGAGGTGACGAGCACGGACAGGAACGCGAAGAGCGTCATCGTGGTCGGCAGGCCGAGTGCCTGCCCGCGTATCTGGGCCCGCTGACTGCCGCCAAAGCGGGTGAAGTCGGGGATGTTCAGCGAGAGGGTGGACCAGAACCCGATCATGCCCATCAGCGCGGGGAAGAAGACCTTCCAGAAACCACCGCCCCACCCCAGCCTGGACGGCTGGTCGAGCAGCGGCCCGAGCCCGCCCGCCTTGACGGTGATCCACACCAGCAGCGCGAGCGCGCCGACGATGACGAACGGTGCTGCCCAGTTCTCGAACCGCCGCAGCGCCTCCATCCCCCGCGCGATGATGGCCATCTCGATCAGCCAGAACAGCAGGAACGAGAGCCACTGCGTCCACGGGTAGCCGCCGAACTCACCGGCCGTACGCCAGGATTCACCGAACAGCTTGCCCGCCAGCAGGAAGATGCCCTCGCCGCCGATCCAGGTCTGGATGCCGAACCAGGCGCAGGCCACCGCCGCCCGCAACAGGGCGGGCAGGTTGGCGCCGCGCAGTCCGAAGGCGGCCCGGGCGAAGACCGGGAACGGGATGCCGTACTTGGTGCCGGCGTGCCCGGTGAGCAGCATCGGGACCAGCACGACGAGGTTGGCGAGCGCGATCGTCAGCACCGCCTGCTTCCAGTCCATGCCGAGCGTGACCAGGCCCGAAGCCAGGGTCCAGGACGGGATGTTGTGGGCCATGCCGACCCAGAGCGCGAGGAAGTTGTACGTGGTCCAGGTACGCCGTGCCACCGGGACCGGCCGCAGGTCGTCGCTGGTGAAGCCATTTGGTGTCAAGTCCCCGGCGGCCGGGTCGAGTTCGACCCGGCCGTCGGGATGGTGCCACTGTCTGCCGTCACTGGTCGCGGTTCCGGGCATGGGCAACTCCCGTCCGCCGCGGGCGGATCCGCGGCTGAGCTCAGGTAGGGGCGCCGGGCGGGGTCACAGGTGCGGGATGACGTCCGTCCCGTAGGCGTCGATGGTGCTCTCGATGGCGTCGTGCATGGCGTAGACGGCGAACTGGTCGACGCCGAGCGAGCGGAGCTCCGCCAGTCGGGCCCGCTGCGCCTCCACCGGGCCGATCAGGCAGAAGCGGTCGATGATCCCGTCCGGAACGAAGGCCGTGTCCGGGTTCCCGGCCCGCCCGTGGTGGCTGTAGTCGTAGCCCTGGCGGTCCTTGATGTAGTCGGTGAGCGCCTCCGGTACCAGGTCGGAGTGCTCGCCGTAGTGGCTGACCAGGTCGGCCACGTGGTTCCCGACCATCCCGCCGAACCAGCGGCACTGTTCCCGGGCGTGGGCGAGCGCCTCGGGCGAGTCGTCGGCGGTGACGTAGGCCGGGGCGGCGACGCAGATGGTGATCGATTCCGGGTCCCGGCCGGCCTCGACGGCGGCGGCCCGCACCGCCTTGACCATGAATTCGGTGAGGTAGGGGTCGGCCAACTGGAGGATGAATCCGTCGGCCTGACGTCCGGTCAGGTTCAACGCCTTCGGCCCGTACGCCCCCATCCAGATCGGCAGGGAGGCTCCGGCACGGACCCACGGCAGGCGCATCTCGCTGCCGTCCACCTCGGCGGTGCGCCCCTCGGCCAACTCCTTGATGGCGTGCATGGCTTCGGAGAGCCGGGCGAGGGTGGCGGGGCTCCGCCCGGCGACCCGCATGGCGGAGTCGCCGCGGCCGATGCCGCAGACGGTCCGGTTGCCGTACATGTCGTTGAGCGTGGCGAACGTGGAGGCGGTCACCTCCCAGGTCCGGGTGGAGGGGTTGGTGACCATCGGGCCGACGGTCATCCGCTCCGTCTCGGCGAGGATCCGGCTGTAGATGACGAAGGGCTCCTGCCACAGCACGCAGGAGTCGAAGGTCCAGCCGTGGCTGAACCCGGCCTGCTCGGCGCGGATCATCCGGTCGATGAGCAGGCGGGCCGGCGGGTCGGTCTGGAGGACGAGGCCGATGTCCATGAGGGGCTCCAGGTAAGGGTTTTGACCGCTGCCACCCGGCCGTCGGCCGGATCGAAAAGGCGGATCGACCGGCCGGAATCCGGGCGTCGAAACAGGCGGAATCCGGGCGTCGAGCCGGGCGGGCGACCGGGCAGGCAACCGGGCGGCGGCGGGTGGACGTCGCGGAACAGGTCGAGGAACGGGAGGGGCGGGAGGAACGGAAAGGGGCAGGAGTCGGGAGAGGACTCAGACCAGGTACTGGCAGGTGTCCCGGCGCAGGAAGGTGCCGTGGCCGGCCCGGCCGCGCCAGTCGCCGTCGTCCAGCACGACGGTGCCGCGCGACATCACCGTCCGCACCCGGCCGGTGAGTCGGCGGCCCTCGTAGGCCGAGTAGTCCACGTTCATGTGGTGGGTCGCGGCGGAGACGGTCTGCACGGCGGTGGGGTCGTAGACCACCAGATCGGCGTCGGCGCCCGGGGCGATGGTGCCCTTGCGCGGGTGCAGGCCGAACATCCGGGCCGGGGTGGTGCAGGCGATCTCGACCCAGCGGCGTCGGCTGATGTGCCCGTCCACCACGGCCTGGTGGAGCAGGTCCATCCGGTTCTCGACGCCCGGCAGGCCGTTGGGGATTTTCGAGAAGTCGCCCCGGCCCAGCTCCTTCTGGCCGACGAAGCAGAACGGGCAGTGGTCCGTGGAGACCACCTGGAGGTCGTTGGTGCGCAGCCCGCGCCAGAGCGCCTCCTGGTGCTCGCGCGGCCTGAGCGGCGTGCTGCACACGTACTTGGCGCCCTCGAAGCCGTCGGCGCCCTCCTCCGCGAGGTTGTCGGTGGAGAGGAAGAGGTACTGCGGGCAGGTCTCGCCGAAGACGTTGAGGCCGGCGTCCCGGGCCCCGACGAGTTCGGCGAGCGCGGCGGCGGCGGAGACGTGCACCACGTAGAGCGGGCTGCCGGCCACCTGGGCGAGCTTGATCGCCCGGTGGGTGGCCTCGGCCTCCAGCAGTTCGCGCCGGACCTCGCCGTGGTAGCGGGGGGCGGTCCTCCCGGCGGCGAGCGCCTGCTCGACCAGGACGTCGATCGCGATGCCGTTCTCCGCGTGCATCATGATCAGCCCGCCGTTGGCGGCGCCGCGCTGCATGGCGCGCAGGATGCGGCCGTCGTCGCTGTAGAAGACGCCGGGGTAGGCCATGAAGAGCTTGAAGGAGGTGGACTCGCCGGAGTCCACGAGGGCGTCCATCTCCTTCAGCACGGCGTCGTTGACGTCGGAGACGATGGTGTGGAAGGCGTAGTCGATCGCGCAGTTGCCCTCGGCCTTGGCGTGCCAGGTGTCCAGGCCCTCGCGCAGCGAGCCGCCGACCGGCTGGACGGCGAAGTCCACGATGGTGGTGGTGCCGCCCCAGGCGGCGGCGCGGGTGCCGGTCTCGAAGGTGTCGGAGGCCGCGGTGCCGCCGAACGGCAGCTCCATGTGGGTGTGGGCGTCGACGCCGCCCGGGATGACGTAGTGGTCGGTGGCGTCGATGACGGTGTCGGCGGTCCAGGCCTCGGCGGCGGAGCTGCCGGTGGTGGCCAGGGCGGCGACGCGCTCGCCCTCGATCAGGACGTCGGCGTGGAGTTCCTCGGTGGCGGTGATGACGAGGCCGCTGCGGACGACGGTGCGCCGGTGCGGGTCGCGGGTGGCCCGCACGTCGTTGGTGGTCATCGCGCTGCTCCTCAGGCCTCGGCGAGCGGTCCGTAGGCGTCGGGCCGGCGGTCCCGGTAGAACGCCCACTGCTGGCGGACCTGTTCGATCAGGCCGAGGTCGAGGTCGCGGACGACGAGTTCCTCCTCCTTGTCGGAGGCGACGTCTCCGACGAACTGCCCGCGCGGGTCCACGAAGTACGAGGTGCCGTAGAAGTCGTTGTCGCCGTACTCCTCGGTTCCGACGCGGTTGATCGCGGCGACGAAGTACTCGTTGGCGACGGCGGCGGCGGGCTGTTCGAGCTGCCAGAGGTAGCCGGACAGGCCGCGGCTGGTGGCGGAGGGGTTGTAGACGATCTGCGCGCCGGCCAGGCCCAGGGCACGCCAGCCCTCGGGGAAGTGGCGGTCGTAGCAGATGTACACGCCGACCTTGCCGACGGCGGTGTCGAACACGGGCCAGCCGAGGTTGCCGGGCTTGAAGTAGTACTTCTCCCAGAAGCCCTTGACCTGCGGGATGTGGTGCTTGCGGTACTTGCCGAGGTAGCTGCCGTCGGCGTCGATGACGGCGGCGGTGTTGTAGTAGACGCCGGCCTGTTCCTCCTCGTAGACCGGGACGACCATCACCAGCCCGAGCTCGCGGGCGAGGTCCTGCATCCGGCGCACGGTCGGGCCGTCGGGGACGGCTTCGGCCCAGCGGTAGTGCTCGGCTTCCTGGACCTGACAGAAGTACGGGGAGTTGAAGACCTCCTGGAAGCCGATGATCTTCGCACCCTGGGCGGCGGCCTCGCGGGCGTACCGCTCGTGGAGCGCGATCATGCTCTCCTGGTCACCGGTCCAGCGGGTCTGGACGAGCGCGGCCCGGACGATCTGCGACATGGTTACCTCCGCAACTCCGCGGCCCGGCCGTGCGGTCGGGCCCGCGGTCTGAGGGTTGACGGGGCGGTTCTCGCCTGCGGGTCCGCTCGGGGAACCGCAGGGTCTACGTGCGTAGAAAGCGATCTGTAGACGGTAGGCCTGGCCTCGGTGGCCTGACAATACGTCGGTGGAAACGCGTCTGGGGTGATCTTGTTGCGCGGACACGCGGATGGTCCCGGGTGGGATGAAAAGCTGATCTACCCCGCGCGTCGCCTTCTTACTCGTTCGAGTGAAACCGGACACCCTGGGTGCGCAATCGGCGATGGTGGGGTAAGACCCGCGTGGACATCGCGATGGATCACTACGGATCGTCAGTCATCGGTGGTTTCCTACGAGTTCAGCGCATCGGTCACGGGGGATCGGGGCGGCCAAGCGGGGGGTGACGATGGTGGTGGCGGATTCCGCAGCGGAAACGGCGGCGGCGAAGGAATCGGCGGAAGCGACGGGTACGGCGGGCGGCGCGGCGGGCGCGGCGGGCGCGGGCCCGGCGGCTCGGCCGCCCGCCCTGCCCGCCTGGGCCGGCCTGCTGCTCGCCCTCGGCGCCCTGCTGCCGGTCGTCCTCGGCGGGCTGCTGTTCCACCGCCAGGCGCCGCGCGTACGGGACGTCGCCCTCCAACTGGCCGGTTCCCGTGCGGCCGCCGAGGCCGTGGTCGGCGGCCGCGCCGCGGACCACCTGGCCGCGCTGCGCGCCGACGGCTGGCTGATCGGCGGTTACGGGCTGACGCTGGTCGCCGCCGCGCTGCTCGGCGGGTACGTGCTCGGGCCGGCCCGACGGCGGCTGTCGGCCGTCGCGGTCGGCGGGGGCGGGCTGCTCGCGGCCTGCTGCGACCTGGGCGAGGACGCGCTGCTGCGCGCCGGGCTGGACGGCCTCCAGTCGGGCGCGGGCGGCTCCGACGCCCCCTTCGCCACCGCCGCCGCGCTCGCCACCGTCAAGTGGCTGCTGCTCCTGCCCGCCGGGGTGCTCGCGGCGGGCATCCTGCTGGTGACCGCCACCCGTGCGGTGCGCGGGCTACGGCCGTCGCGGGCGGGCGCGAAGGCCCGTGGCACCGACTCCCCCGACCGTCCGGCGCTGATCCCGCCCTGGCCGATCGCCGCCCGGCGCGGCGCCCCGGCGCCCACCGCCGAAGCGTCCGACGCCCCGGAGGACGCCCCGGACACGCCCGTCCGGCACGCCCACTGGCGCGACGCCGCCCGGGTGCCGCCCGGCCGCGAACCCGCCGAACTCGGCTTCTGCGCCTCCGGCGGCGGCATCCGCTCCGCCTGCGTCACCCTCGGCGCGCTCCAGTCGCTGCGGCCGTGGCTGAAACGGGCCCGCTACCTGGTCTCCGTCTCGGGCGGCGGCTACACCGTCGGCGCGCTCCAGCTCGCGCTCAGCGACTCCGCGCCCGGCAGCCCGGTGCACGCCGTCTCGGGCCTGACGGCCGACACCGTGCTGGAGCCCGGGTCCCCCGAGGAGGACCACCTCCGCCGACACGGCAAGTACATCGCCGACGGCGCCGGTGAATGGCTGGTCGCCCTCGGGACACTGCTGCGCGGCGTGCTGTCCGCCCTCACCCTGCTACTGGCCGCCGTCCTGACGCTCGGCCTCGGGCTCAGCCGCTTCTACCGGGCCGTACCGCTCACCGACCTGAGCCACCTGGCGGCGGCCGGGCTGCGCCACGCCGGCGCCGTACCGGGGCCGTTGGAGTTCCGGGCACCGGCGCTGGCCGCCTTCGGCCTCCTGCTGGCCGCGGCCGCCGGGTGCTGGCTGCTCTGGCTGCTGGCCTTCCCCTCGCTCGGCTGGCAGGCGGTACTGCCGCGCGCGCTGCGCCGGGCCAATCTCGGCCTGCTGACCCTGGCCGCCCTGCTGGCCGTCGGGGTGCTGGCGGTGCCGGGGCTGGCCTGGGGCGCGGTGCGGCTCCAGCAGGCGCTGGCGGCGGGGCCGCGGCTCACCGGCGCGGGGCTCGGCCTGACCGTGGCGCTCAGCTACCTCGCATTGCTGCTCGGCATACTCTGGCGCGACCGCCGGACACCCGCTCGGGGTGCCACCACGCCGGGCTCGGCGGGCCGGCCCCGCGGCAGCGGCGCCGGCCTCCCCCAGACCCTCGTGGTCTGGTCCGCCCTCCTGGCGCTGACGGCGGGTGCGCTGCTCGCCCTCGGCTGGGCGGTCGCCACCGGCTACACCTGGCCGACCGCCGTCCAGGTGCTGCTGCCCCTGGTGCTCGGCGCGGTCGGGCTGAACCTCGACCAGACCTGGGTGAGCCTGCACCCGTTCTACCGGCTGCGGCTGGCCTCGGCGTTCGCGGTCCGGCGGGCCACCGAGGGCGGCCGGTCGGTGGCCCGCCCGTACCACTTCTTCCGGGAGCAGACGTGGCTGAGCCACTACGGCACCCGGCACCCCGACTTCCCCCAGGTGATCTTCTCCGCGGCGGCCAACCTGTCGGGCAACTCCCGTACGCCACCGGGCCGTCCGGCGGCCTCCTTCTCGCTCTCCTACGACTACGTGGGCGGCCCGGACATCGGGTACGCGCGCACCGACCTGCTGGAGCGGCGCACCAGTGCGCACATCGCCCGGGACCTCACCGTGCAGTCGGCGATGGCCGTCTCCGGCGCGGCCTTCTCCTCCGCCATGGGGCGGGAATCCCGCGTCTACCAGCGGCTGTTCGCGGTGACCAACGCCCGCCTCGGGACATGGCTGCCCAACCCGGCGGTGCTCGGTCCCGACTGGTCCGGTCCACCGGACTGGCGGCGCCCCGCGCAGCCCGCCGTCCGCCGCCTCCCATACCAACTGCGGGAGCTGGTCGGGCGGTTCCCGTCCGACGGCCGCTTCCTGCTCACCACCGACGGCGGCCACTACGAGAACCTCGGTCTGGTCGAGCTGCTGCGGCACCGGGTACGGACGGTGGTCTGCATCGACGCCAGCGGCGACGCGGGCTACGCCACCAACCTGGCCGCCGCGATCACCCTGGCCCGCGAGGAGCTGGGCGTCGCCATCACCCTGCACGAGCCCGAGCTGCTGATCCCGGGCACCGCCGCCGACCAGCCCGCCGACCAGCCCGCCGACCAGCCCGCCGAGGGCAACGACGCGGACGACCGCGTGGGCGACGCGGCCGGCCGCCCGGGCCGCCGGCCACCGCTGCGCGGGCTCGCGGCGCAGCTCTCCGCCCGGCTCTCGGCCCGGGCGGTGGTCACCGGGGACATCCGCTACCCGGCGCTGGACGAGGGGCCCGGGGCCGTCCGGCACGGCCGGCTGATCCTCCTCCAGGCGGTGCTGACCCCCGGCATGCCGTACGAGCTGCACGCCTACGCGATGGCCAACCAGGCCTTTCCGAACGACCGCACCAGCGACCAGTGGTTCGACCACCAGCAGTTCGACGCCTACCAGACACTCGGCCGCCACCTGGGAGAACAGGCCGCGCCGCTGATCGAGCGGGCACTGACCGATCAGGCACGGGCCGAGCAGGCACGGACCGATCAGGCACCGGTCGGACCGGCCCCGGGCACCACCGGGTCGGTGCCCGCGCAGTCGGCGGGCGGCACCGACCCGGCCCCGTCCGCCACCGCCTCATCCGCCACCGCCCTGTCCGCCACGGCTCCACCGGCACCGCGCCGCCCGGCCGAGGAGTAGCCGGGAAGCGGCCGACGGATGCTCGAAGGGTGCTCGGCGAGCGGGCGACGGCGGGCGGCGGGTGGCCGACAGGTCCGCCGGTCACCGGGAACGGACGGCGGCGGGGCATCGGCTCGGCTTGACTTCCTCCGCATCGCTCGGGAAAGATCCGGCGCATGGACTCCGGCGCCACTCTGGTATGCCGCCTGCACGTCGATCTGCGACGCCAGGCGAGTTCCATCTGTGCCTGTTGACCTTGCTCTCCCCCGCCGGTCCCACCCTGTGACGTCTGCCAGGGCCCGCGCCGCGCACCCGCACCCGCAGTTCTGATCCCGCCCCGCCCCGGCGCACCCTTGCGTGCCGGGCCGCTCCGTCGGCCCGCACCCCTCCACCGCCGCCGGACACCGGGCGCTTCCCATCGACGTTCCCGCCGCACCCGAGGACGCCCTCATGAGCCTGAGCCCGAGCATCAGCCCCGAAACCCACCCGACCGTCAGCCCCGACGGCACCGGCACCGGCCGCGACGCCGGCCCCGTCAGCGGCACCGACGCCGCGAGCCCCGTCAGCACCCCCGAGCCACCACCGACGCCGCCCGCCGGGGACACCCCCGCGCCGCTCACCCCCAGCACCCTGCGGACCATCGTCCGCGAACTGGCCGAGCGGCCCGAGGAGTGGATCCACCACGTCCGCCTCTCCACCGAGGAGCGCTGGTACCAGCGGCTGGCCGCGGACGACGACCACGAGGTGTGGCTGATCAGCTGGCTGCCCGGCCAGTCCACCGGCTTCCACGACCACGGCGGCTCGCGCGGCGCCTTCGCCGTCGCGCTCGGCGAGTTGGAGGAGCTGTCCCTCGGCGGGCCGGAGCAGGGCCTGCTGATCCGCCGGATCCCGGCCGGCACCGCCCGCGCCTTCGGCCCCGAGTACGTGCACGACGTGCGCAACACCGCCGTCGGCCCCGCCGTCACCCTGCACGCCTACTCGCCGCCGCTCAGTTCGATGGCGCACTACGACCTGCGGGCCGGCGGGCTCGTCCGCACCTCCGAGGAAGGACCTGAACAGTGGTGACCACGATCGACGACCTGGTGGAGCGGGCCCGGGAAGGCGTCCACCGACCGCGCGCCCGCGAGGCGTACCAGGCCCAGCTGGACGGCGCGCTGCTGGTGGACATCCGCCCGGCGGCGCAGCGGGCGGCCGAGGGGGAGATCCCGGGCTCGCTGGTCATCGAGCGCAACGTGCTGGAGTGGCGGCTCGATCCGACGGGCAGTCACCGCATTCCCGAGGCCTCGGGCTACGACGTCGAGGTGATCGTGGTCTGCTCCGAGGGCTACGCCTCCAGCCTGGCCGCGGCCTCCCTGCGGGAGCTGGGACTGCACCGGGCGACCGACCTGGACGGCGGTTTCGTCGGCTGGGCGGCCTCCGGCCTGCCGACCCGTCAGGGCGGCTGAGCCTGCGGTCGCACCGCGTGCCGGGGCGGTAAATCAGGGACAGGAGATGATGCAGGTCATAGTGTGATCAGAGTTTCCGCTGGTCCAAAGCTGGGCAACCACGCGGGCGGAAGTACGCCCGGGCGCTTGAAACCGCCGCCACCGAACGACCCTGACCGAACGACCGAACGACCCAGGCGCCGCCTTTCCGGGGCGCCCTGACGAGGAAACTCCACGTGATCAGATTCGAGGGCGCGGGAATGCGCCACCCCGACGGCACCATCGCCGTCGAGGGACTGGACCTGGAGGTCCCGACCGGTCGGATAACCGTCCTGGTCGGACCGTCCGGCTGCGGGAAGACCACCCTGCTGCGCATGGTCAACCGGATGGTCGAGCCCACCTCGGGCCGGGTCCTGCTGGACGACACGGACGTCGCGAAGCTGGAACCCGCCAAGCTGCGCCGCGGCATCGGGTACGTGATCCAGCAGGCCGGGCTCTTCCCGCACCGCAAGGTGATCGACAACATCGCCACCGTCCCCTACCTGCTCGGCTGGGACCGGAAGAAGGCCCGCGCCCGCGCCGCCGAACTGCTCGAACTGGTCGGCCTCGCGCCGGAGACCGCCAAGCGGTACCCGTTCCAGCTGTCCGGCGGCCAGCAGCAGCGGGTCGGTGTGGCGCGCGCGCTGGCCGCCGACCCGCCGGTACTGCTGATGGACGAGCCGTTCAGCGCGGTCGACCCGGTGGTGCGGGCCGGGCTCCAGGAGGAGCTGCTGCGGCTCCAGTCCGAGCTGCACAAGACGGTGCTGTTCGTCACCCACGACATCGAGGAGGCCGTCCGGCTCGGCGACCAGGTGGTGGTGCTGCGCGAACACGGCCGGATCGCCCAACTGGCCGACCCGCACACCCTGCTCACCACCCCCGCCGACGAGGGAGTGGCCGCCTTCCTCGGGCGCGACCGGGGCCTGCGCGGCCTCGCCCTGCGCCCCGCGAATGGCGTCCGGCTCCGCCCGGTGGGCGACGGACTCCGCTACGGCGGCTGGGAGTTGGCCCTGGACGACGGGCGCCGGCCGATCGGCTGGATCGACCGCGACGCCGTCACCGCCGAGCTGCACCCGGCGGCCGCCTTCCGGCCGGACGCCGACACCCTGCGCACAGCGCTGGACGCCGCCGTCCTCTCCCCCGCCGGGGTCGCGGTCGCACTGGACGCCGAGGGCCGGGTCACCGGCACCGCGAGCCGCGAGGCCGTCCTCGCCGCCCTGCGGCCCGACGCCTCCGGTTCGCCGGCCCCCGGTCCGTCTGCCACCGGTTCGCCGGCCGCTGACGCGCCCGTCCGCACCGACAAGCCTCCGACCACCGGAGGCCACCCCGACGACACGGGCGGCCCGACCGGTGCGGACGGCACGGGCAGCACGGACGGAGCCGACGGTGGACGATGAACCGATCGTCCGCTGGTACTGGATCGGCGACCACCTCGGCTACCTCGGCGACCTGCTCGCCGACCACACCGTGATCGCCCTCGTCCCCGTGCTCATCGGCCTGCTGCTGGCCGTCCCTCTCGGCCTGGCCTGCGCCCGCTACCCCCGGCTGTACCAGCCGCTCTCCGCCGTGTTCAACATCGTCTACGCGCTGCCCTCGCTGGCCGTGTTCGTGGTGCTGATCCCGTACACCGGCCTCGCCACCCAGGCGACCGTGATGATCCCGCTCACCTTCTACGCCCTGGCCGTGCTGCTGCCGACCACCGTGGACGGGCTGCGCGCCGTCCCGGACTCCGTCCGGCAGGCCGCCACCGCGATGGGGTACGGGCCGTGGCACCGGCTGACCTCGGTCGAGCTGCCCGCCGCCGTGCCGTACCTGATCGCCGGACTGCGGGTCGCGGCGGTGTCCAGCATCTCGCTGGCCAGCGTCGGCGCGCTGGTCGGTCGCGGCGGGCTCGGCTACCTCTTCGTCGACGGCTTCCAGCGCACCTTCCCGACCCCGATCCTGGCCGGCATCGCGCTGATCGCCGTCCTCGCACTGGCCGTCGACCTGGTGCTGGTGGCCGCCCGGCGGCTGCTCGCGCCCTGGGCCGTCCGGGAGAAGGGAGCGGGCTCGTGAACTGGCTGAACTGGCTGAGCGACTTCTTCACCGACCCGGACCACCGCAGCGGGCCGGACTCGATCGTGCACCGGGTCTCCGAGCACCTGCTGCTCTCCGGCGAGGCCCTGCTGTTCGCGGCGCTGCTCGCCGTCCCGCTCGGGCTGCTGATCGGCTACACCGGGCGCGGCGTCACCGTGGTGACCGCGCTCGCGGGCGCCGCCCGCGCCCTGCCCACCCTCGGCCTGGTGACCCTGGCGGTGCTGCTCGCCGGGGTCGGCGACACCGCCGTGCTGGTCCCGCTGGTCGCGCTCGCCGCGCCGCCGCTGCTGGTGGCCGCCGTCGAGGGGGTGCGCGGCACCGACCCGGACGTCCGGGACGCCGCGCGCGGCATCGGGCTGACCCACCCCCAGGTGCTGCGGCAGGTCTGCCTGCCCTCGGCCGCCCCGACCCTGCTGGCGGGCTTCCGCACCGCGACCGTGCAGGTGATCGCGACCGCCACGGTGGCCGCCTACGTCGGGCTGGGCGGCCTCGGCCGCTACGTCATCGACGGGCTGGCGACCCGCAAGTACGCCGTGACGGTGGGTGGCGCGCTGCTGGTGGTACTGCTCGCGGTCGTCGCCCAGCTGTTCTTCGCCCTGCTCGCCCGGTTCGCGCTCCCGCCCGGGGTGCGCGCCCAGCAGCGGCCCCGCTGACTCCGTTCCCCTCCCCTCCCGTTCCGGAAGGACATCTGTCACCATGTCGACAATCAACCGAAGCCGCCGCGTCGCCGCCCTCGGCGCCCTCACCGCGCTCGCCCTCGGCGCCACCGCCTGCGGCTCCTCCGGCGGCAACCCGCTCGACGGGGGTTCGAGCGCCTCGGCCTCCGCGGGCGGCGCGGGCGGATCCGGCTCGACCGTGGTGGTCGGCTCAGCCAACTTCCCGGAGAACGTCCTGCTCGGGTCGATCTACTCGCAGGCGCTCAAGGCCAAGGGCGTGAAGGTCCAGGAGAAGTTCAACATCGGCAGCCGCGAGGTGCTCTACGGGCAGCTGCAGAGCGGCAACCTCACCGTCCTGCCGGAGTACAACGGCTCGCTGCTCGCCTACCTGGACGCCAAGTCCACCGCCGTCACCACCCAGGACGTGAACGCGGAGCTCGCCAAGACGCTGCCCGCGACGCTGGGCATCCTCGAGTCCTCCCCGGCCGAGGACAAGGACTCGCTCAGCGTCACCCAGGAGACGGCCGACAAGGACAACCTCAAGAGCATCGCCGACCTCGCCGCCAAGGCCGGCGAGTACACCATCGGCGGGCCGCCGGAGTTCAAGAGCCGCCGCGAGCAGCAGCTCAAGGACGTCTACGGGCTGACCTTCAAGGAGTGGAAGCCCACCGGCGACGCCACCGCGAACGCGCTCAAGGACGGCAGCATCCAGGTCGGCAACGTGTTCACCACCGACCCGAAGATCGTCCAGTACAAGCTGGTCCCGTTGGCCGACCCGAAGAACATCTTCGGCGCCCAGAACGTCACCCCGCTGGTCAACAAGGCGGGCGTGGACGCGACCGCGACGGCGGCGCTCAACGCGGTGTCGGCCAAGCTCGACACGGCCGGGCTGGTGGCGCTGATGAAGCGCGTGTCGGTGGACAAGGAGGATCCGTCGGCGGTCGCCAAGAACTGGCTGAAGTCCAACGGCCTCGGCTGACGGCGATTCGGCCCGGCGGCCGTGGAGC
>NZ_JBHVET010000095.1:0-16634 GCF_042802135.1 Kitasatospora sp. NPDC057512 | reverse complement strand
GCGTAGATCAGCCTCGGCGGGCGGCGCTGAGCCGCAGGGTGACCAGCTCGAACGGGCGCAGCGCGAGGCGCACCGCGCCGTCCTCGACCGCCACCTCGCCGCGGGTGCCGTCCCAGGGCCGCTCCAGCAGGTCGCAGGGGACGGCGCCGGCCAGCGGGAAGGAGGTGGTCAGCCGGCCCCGGGCGCGGCCGCCGCCGGCCTCGTAGACCCGGACGACCAGGTCCCCGCTGCGGTCGTCGGCGAGCTTGACGGCGCTCACCACCAGGGCGTCGTTGTCCACCTCCACCAGCGGGGCGACCCGCTCGGCGCTGCCGGTGACCCGCCGCTCGGGCAGGCCGATCCGGTAGCCCTCGCGGACGGCGTCGCCGATCGCCGCGCCCGGCACCAGGGCGTGCCGGAAGCGGTGCAGGCCCTGGTCGGTCTTCGGGTCGGGGAAGCGCGGGGCGCGCAGCAGCGAGAACCGGACCGTGGTGGTGGTCCCGCCGTCCTCGGGGCGCACGGTGCGGGTGACGTCGTGGCCGTAGGTGGAGGCGGTGACCAGGGCGACGCCCCAGCCGGGCTCGTCGAGGTGGACGAAGCGGTGGTTGCAGGCCTCGAACTTGGCCGCGTCCCAGCTGGTGTTGGTGTGGGTGGGCCGGTAGAGGTGGCCGAACTGGGTCTCGGCGGCGTAGCGCTCGGTGTGGACGTCCAGCGGGAACGCGGCCTTGAGGAACTTCTCGGTCTCGTGCCAGTCGACCTCGGTGTCGATGTCCACCCGCTGCTCGCCGGCCGGCAGGGTGAGGGTCTGGACGACGGTGGAGGAGCCGAAGGAGCGGGCGATCCGCACCGAGGCCCCGGCGGGGGAGGACGCGGCGGTGAGCGAGTCCACGCCGGTCAGGTCGGTGACGGTGTTGCGGTAGAACTGGTCGACGTCCCAGGCGTCCCACATGTTGGGGAAGTCGGGGTGCAGCTGGAGCAGGTTGGCCCGGCTGCCGGGGGCGACGGTCTCCCGGCCGGTCGCGGTCTCGACCACCGAGGCGATCAGGCCGTCTGCGTCCACGACGACCTCCAGCAGGCCGTTGCGCAGCGTGAAGCCGCCCCCGGGGCGCTCCACCGCCTCGCAGGTGGCGTCCGGCAGGCCGACCGCGGCGGCCCCGCCGGCCGGCACCGTCGAGCGGCTGTGCGGCGCCGAGTTGAACACCAGCTCGCGCCCGCCGCCGGCCGCCCCGGCCAGCGCCTGCTGGGCCGCGCCGATCAGCGCCTCCAGCTCCCCGGCCAGCGCCGCGTACGTCGCCTCGGCCTCGCGGTGGACCCAGGCGATGGACGAGCCGGGCAGGATGTCGTGGAACTGGTGCAGCAGCACCGTCTTCCAGATCCGGTCCAGCTGCTCGTACGGGTACTCCGCGCCGGTGCGCGACGCGGCGGTGGCGCACCAGAGTTCGGCCTCGCGCAGCAGGTTCTCGCTGCGCCGGTTGCCCTGCTTGGTCTTCGCCTGGCTGGTCAGGGTGGCGCGGTGCAGCTCCAGGTAGAGCTCGCCGACCCAGACCGGCGGGTTCGGGTACTCGGCCTCGGCCTTGGCGAAGAACTCGGCGGGCTTCTCCCAGCGGACGGTGGCCGAGCCCTCCAGGTCCTTCATCCGGGCGGCCTTGGCGACCATCTCGCGCGTCGTGCCGCCGCCGCCGTCACCCCAGCCGGTCGGGGCGAGCGAGTGCCGGGCGACGCCCTTGTCCTTGAAGTTCTTCGCCGCGTGGGCGATCTCGCTGCCCTTCATCGAGCAGTTGTAGGTGTCCACGGGCGGGAAGTGGGTGAAGATCCTGGTCCCGTCGATGCCCTCCCAGAGGAAGGTGTGGTGCGGGAACTTGTTGATCTGGCTCCACGAGATCTTCTGCGTCAGCAGCCACTTGGAGCCGGCGTTGCGGATGATCTGGGGCAGGCCGCCGGTGAAGCCGAAGGTGTCCGGCAGCCAGGCCTCGTGGTTCTCCACCCCGAACTCGTCCAGGAAGAACCGCTTGCCGTGCACGAACTGCCGGGCCATCGCCTCCGAGCTCGGCATGTTGGTGTCGGACTCGACCCACATGCCGCCGGCCGGCACGAACCGGCCCTCGGCGACGGCCTTGCGGACCCTGGCGTACACCTCGGGGCGGTGCTCCTTGATCCAGGCGAACTGCTGGGCCTGGGACATGGTGTAGAGGAAGTCCGGCTCGTCCTCCAGCAGCGCCGTCATGTTGGCGGTGGTGCGGGCCACCTTGCGGACGGTCTCGCGCAGCGGCCACAGCCAGGCCGAGTCGATGTGCGCGTGGCCGATCGCGCTGATCCGGTGCGCGGACGGCACGGCGGGCGCGGCCAGCACGCCGGCCAGCTCCGAACGGGCCGCCGCCGCCGTGCCGTTGACGTCCTGGAGGTCGACGGCGTCGAGCGCCCGCTCGACCGCGCGCAGGACGTCCCAGCGGCGGGCGCCCTCCACCGGCAGCTCGGCCATCAGCTCGCCGAGCACCTCCAGGTCCAGCACCAGCTGCCAGACCGTCTCGTCGAAGACCGCGAGGTCCATCCGGGCCAGCTTGTACTGCGGCTGGTCGCCGGCCGTCTCCTTGTCGCCCAACTCGGTGGGCAGGAAGGGGTGGTAGTCCAGGATGACCGGGTTGGAGGCGGCCTCGACGTGCAGCAGCACCTGCTCGCCGCCGGCCGCCGGGGCGGCGATCCGCACCCACTGGTTCTGCGGGTTGAGGCCCTTCACCGGGGAGCCGTCCGGGCGGTAGACCAGGCCCTCGCACTGGAAGCCGGGCATGTTGGCGTCGAAGCCGAGGTCGATCAGCGCCTCGACGGTGCGCCCGGCCCACTCCTGCGGCACGGTGCCGGTCACGGTGATCCAGCTGGTGCCCCAGGGCGCTCCCCAGGCGTCGCCGACCGCGATCGGGGTGCGCGGGGCGGCCAGGCCCTCGGCGACCGGGACGGGCTCGCCGGGAGCCGTCCAGATGCCGACCTCCAGCGGGACGGACTCGGGGTAGACGGCCGGGCGGATGCGCTCGTCCAGGACGCGCTTGAGGCGGGACTCGACCAGGGTGCGGTCATCGTGCATGTCAGCGGGCTCCGTTGCGTGGCTGAGGGGAACGGACGGACTAGAGGGACGGTACGTCGGAGGGGTGGACCACCTCGGTGATGCCGCGCGCGGCGAGGTGCTCGCGGTCCTCGGCGCGCTCGGCGAGCACCGTGGTCGGGCGGGCGCCCTCCTCGGCGAGGCGCATGAACGCCTCGTACACCGGGCCGCCGGGGCCGCAGACCGAGCGCCGGGGCGAGAGGGCCTCGTCGCCGGTGGCGACCACCACGGCGGTGCTGCGCGGCTTCGGCGGCTGCCAGGAGCGGCGGGCCTCGGCGGCGGCCTCGGCGAGCCGGGCACCGGCCGGCTTGACCGTCCGGTCGGTGGTCAACAGGCCGAGGCTGTACTCCAGTTCGGGGAAGTCGGCGAGCGAGCGGTCCACGTCGTGCGAGCACCACCAGGTCACGCCCCACAGGTCGGGGCAGTCCAGCACGGCCTCCACGGTGGCGCCGGTGAAGCGCGCCGCGTCCTGCGGGGTGATGTGCGGGGCGGGCGCGCCGACCTCCTGCAGCCAGACCGGGCGGGCCGGGTCGTCCGCCCAGGCCTTGGACAGCTCGACCAGGTAGGCGGCGTGCTGCGCGGTGGCGGTGGAGTGGGCGCCGTAGCGCTGGGCGGTGCCGTTGAACACCCAGGAGTGCACGGCGGTCGCGGCGCCGATCCGGGCCGAGTGCCAGGGGGTGAACGGGTGCTCGTCCAGGTACCAGGCCGCGTCGTACGAGGCGTGCAGGTGCAGCCGGCCGGGGGCGCCCTGCTCGCAGGCGTCGAGCATCCGGCGCAGCCAGGCCTCCGCCTCGGCGGGGGTGGCCCGGTCCGGGTCGGGGTGCGGGGCGCCGGAGAACTGGTTGATCTCGTTGCCGAGCGTCATCCCGAGGAAGTTGGGCCGCTCGCTCAGCGCGCCGGCGAGGGTGCGCAGGTAGGCGGCCTGGCCGTCGAGCACCTCGGGGTCGGTGAAGATGTTGCGCCGGTGCCAGGTCTGGGTCCAGGACGGGAGGAAGTCGAAGCTGGACAGGTGGCCCTGGAGGCCGTCCACCGCGACGTCGAGACCGCGCTCGCCGGCCGCGTCCACCAGGGCCGTCAGCTGCTCGACGGCGCGCGGGCGGATCAGGGTGCGGTTGGGCTGGAAGACCGGCCAGAGCGGGAAGACCCGCACGTGGTCCAGGCCGAGGGCGGCGATGGAGTCGAAGTCGGCGCGCACGGCGTCGAGGTCGAAGTCGAGCCAGTGGTGGAACCAGCCGGCGCTGGGCGTGTAGTTGACGCCGAAGCGGGGCGCGGTGGTCATCGGGGTCATCGGAGGGCTTCCTCAACGGGTGTGGGGCGTACGGACGGTGGGTTCTCCCCGGCGGGGGCGGTCCCCGGTCGGGCTATCCCTTGACGGCTCCTTCCTCGACGCCCTTGAAGAAGAAGCGCTGGCAGACGCCGAACACCACGACGATCGGCAGGAAGGCGATCATGGTGCCGGCCGCGATCAGCCGGGGGTTGGCGGCGAAGGTGCCGTTGAGGTACTGGAGCCCGACGGTGAGGGTGTACTTCTGCGGGTCGTTGAGCACGATCAGCGGCCACAGGAAGTCGTCCCAGGCGCCGATGAAGGTGAAGATCACGATCACGCTGAGCATGCCGCGCACGTTCGGCAGGCCGATGTGCCACAGCCGCTGCCAGACGTTGGCGCCGTCCACCAGCGCGGCCTGGTCCAGCTCGGCCGGGACGGCGGCGAAGGCGGTGCGCATCAGCAGCACGTTGAGCATCGCGATCGAGCCCGGCAGCGCGACGCCGGCCAGCGTGTCGGCCAGGCCGAGGCCGCGCACCAGCACGTACTGGGAGACGATGGTGACCTCGCCGGGCAGGATCAGGGTGGCGAGGAAGAGGCCGAGGACGAGCTTGGCGCCGCGGAAGCGCAGCCGGGCGAGCGCGTAGCCGGCCAGCGTGCAGCCGACCACGTTGCCGGTGATGCAGACCACGGCGACGATCACCGAGTTGAGCGCGTAGGTCCACACCGGGATGACCTCGGCGACCTTGCCGTAGTTGCCCAGGGTGGGCTGGTCGGGCAGGAAGCTCGGGGTGCGGGTGTAGACGTCCTCGGCGGGGCCCTTGAGGGAGGTCGACAGCTGCCACAGGAAGGGGCCGATGACCAGCAGCAGGACCAGCACCAGGAGCAGGTAGCGGGCGGCGGTCTGCGCGGTGGAGGGGGTGTTGAAGCTCCGGGAGCGCCTGGTGGGCCCGGTGGACCTGGTGGCCTCGGTGGCCTCGGCGGGCGTGTCGGGGGACTGGGGCGTGCGGACGGTGGTCATGGGGGTCAGGCCGCCTTCCGGTTCAGCCGCATCAGGAACAGCATCGGGCCGAGGGTGACGACGAACAGCAGCAGGCTGAGCGCCGAGGCGTAGCCCAGGTGCCCGTTGAAGCCGCGGCTGTACATCTGGATCAGCATCACCACCGACATGTCCCGGCCGCCGGGGCCGCCGAGGCCGTTGGAGAGCACGTACAGCTCGGAGAAGACGCGCAGCGAGCTCACCGAGATCAGCGCCGAGATCAGGATCATGGTCGGGCGCACCCCGGGCAGGGTGACGTGCCAGAACCGGTGCAGCGGTCCGGCGCCGTCCACGGCCGCCGCCTCGTGCAGCTCGCGCGGGACGTTGGCGAGCGCGGACAGGTAGATGACCATGTAGTAGCCGAGGCCCTTCCAGACGGTCAGGGCGATCGCGCTGAACAGCAGCAGCCAGCGGTCGGTCAGGAAGGCGACCGGGGAGCCGGCCAGCCCGGTCTGCTGGAGCAGGCCGTTGGCCAGGCCCCGCTCGTCCAGCACCCAGCCCCAGATCAGCGCCACCACGACGGCGGAGGCGATCACCGGGGTGTAGAAGGCGGTGCGGAAGAAGGTGATGCCGGGGATCTTGCGTTGCACCAGCAGGGCGAGCAGCAGCGGCAGGACGGTCAGCAGCGGCAGGCAGACCAGCATGAACACGATGCTGTTGACCAGGGCGTCGGCGAGCTGGTCGTCGTCCAGCAGTCGGCCGTAGTTCTCCAGGCCGGTGAACTGCCCGCCGCCCAGGGGCTTGGCGTTGGTGAAGGACAGGATCACCGTGTTGACGGCCGGCCAGAGGTTGAAGACGGCCAGCCAGACTATCGCGGGCCCGGCGAGCAGCCAGGGGGTGAACCAACGCCGGTGGGTCATGCCGTTGCCTTCCTGGGGCCTGGGGGTGGTGCGGGTGATTCCCGGGGAGCGGCGGGCGCGGGGGAGGCCCGCCGCTTCACCGGTACTTCGCCGGTACGTACGTCTCCGGTGCTTCCCTGGTACGTCTCCGGTGCTTCGCCGGTGCGGGGTGGGGCGCCGCGGGGGATCGTGCGGAGGTGCCGCCGGATCAGCCCTTGAGCAGCTTGTTGCACTGCTCGACGGCGGTGTCCAGCGCCTGCTTGGAGCTGGTGTCGCCGCTGATGGCCAGCGCGAACTGCTGCTTGACGATGGTGCCCATCGCGTCGTCCAGCTCGACCGGCTGGATCAGCTTGGCCTTGGCGAGCGAGGCGAAGGCGGTCACCTTGGCGTCGCCCGCGTTGGTGCCGTCGCTCTTGCTGAAGAACGGGTCGTTCGCGGAGGCCTTGGTGGACGGGAACACGCTGGTCAGGTGGGCGAAGGCGGCCTGGTTCTCGGGGCTGGTCACCCAGCGGGCGAGGGCCACCGCGGCGGCCGGGTTCCTGGTGTTCTTCGGGATGGACAGGCCCTGGACGTACAGCGGCGGGGTGGCCATCGCGGGGGAGGAGACGACCTTCGGGGCGAGGGTCGGGTTGTCGGTGGCGAGGCTGGTGATGTAGTTGCCGCCGCCGGTGGTCCAGGCCACCGTGCCGGAGCTGAAGAGCTTGGAGTTGCCGGCGTAGGTGTCGGTGAGCACCCCGTTCGGCATCAGGCCCTCCTTGAAGGCGTCGCGGTACTTGTCGAGCAGCGCGGCGGCCTCGGGGGTGTTGAAGGTGAAGGACTTGCCGTCGTCGGACATGATCTTCACGCCGATGTTGTACAGGTCCCCGATGCCCGGCTTGCGGCTCATCAGGTAGGTCTGGCCGCCGGACTTCTCCTTCATCGTCCGGGCCTGGGCGATCAGCTCGTCCAGGCTGGCCGGGGGCTTCTGCGGGTCCAGGCCGTTCTTCGTCAGGAGTTCGGAACTCCAGTAGTTCACATCGGTGTTGAGGTACCAGGGGTAGCCGAAGGTGCCCTGGTAGCCGTTGAACCGGTAGGCGTCCACGCCGCCGGGGACGTACTCCTCGGCGAGCTTGGGGTCGGCCTTGGCGACGTCCAGCAGGACGTCCTTCTTCGCCAGCGGGAAGGCGAAGTCCGGCGGGAGGTTGACCACGTCGGGCAGGCTGCCGGCGGCGGCCTGGCTGAGCACCTTGTCGGAGTAGCCCTCACCGGGCTGGTCGAGCCACTCGACGTCGACGCCGGGGTACTTCTTCTTGAAGCCGTCGAGCACGCCCTGCATGTAGTCGGTGAACTTCGGCTTGAGCGACCAGGTCTGGATCGAGACCTTGCCCTTGACCTCGCCGGTGGCGGCCGCACTCGCCACCGCGTCGCTGTCCTTGGTGTCGCCGGAGCCGAGCCCGCAGCCGGTGAGCGCGGCGGTGGCGAGCGCGGTCGTGGTCAGTGCCGCCCAGATTCTTCGCATGAGGGTCTCCCGGTCCTGGGGGTGGGTGGGGGATCGTGCCGAGCTCGGGGGTTGTGTCGGATTCCGCAACCTGACTAACTAAACCGGTCTAGCTATGCCAGGGACTATGCTCCCGCCTAAACTTGGATGTCAAGAGAGGAGTCGGGTTCTGTGGGCAGACCGACGATCGCCGACATCGCCCGCCAGGCCGGTGTCTCCAAGGGCGCGGTGTCCTTCGCGCTCAACGGCCGGCCGGGCGTCAGCGAGGCGACCAGGGCCCGGATCCTGCGGGTCGCCGAGGAGATGAACTGGCGCCCGCACAGCGCCGCGCGCGCCCTCGGCGGAGCCCGGTCCGACGCCGTCGGCCTGGTGATCGCCCGGCCGGCCCGCACCATCGGCGTCGAGCCGTTCTTCAGCCAACTGCTGTCCGGGCTCCAGGCGGTGCTCTCGGCCAGCTCGATCGCGCTGCACCTGATGGTGGTCGAGGACACCGCCGCCGAGATCGAGGTCTACCGGGGCTGGGCCTCCGAGCACCGGGTCGACGGCTTCATCGTGGTCGACCTCCAGGTCAGGGACCCGAGGCTGCCGGTGCTGGACGAACTCGGGCTGCCCGCGGTGGTGCTGGGCGGGCCCGGCAAGGGCGGCAACCAGCTGCGGATCTGGGCCGACGACCGGGAGGCGATGCTCTCGATCGTCGACTACCTGGCCGCCATCGGCCACCGGCGGATCGCCCACCTCGCCGGGCTGCCGCACTTCCAGCACACCCAGCGGCGGATCCGCGCGCTGCGCGACGCCTCGCGCCGGCTCGGGCTGGAGGAGGCGGTGTCGGTGCCCACCGACTTCAGCGACGCCGAGGGCGCGGCCGCCACCCGGACGCTGCTGTCCCGGGCCGGGCGGCCCACCGCGATCGTCTACGACAGCGACGTGATGGCCGTCGCCGGGCTCGGCGTGGCCGGGGAGATGGGGGTCGCGGTGCCCGGCGAGCTGTCCATCGTCTCCTTCGACGACTCGGTGCTCGCCCGGATCGTGCACCCGCCGCTGACCGCGCTCAGCCGGGACACCTTCGCGCTCGGCGAGCAGGTCGCGCGCAGCCTGCTGGAGGCGCTGGACGGGGCCGGGGCGGGGCGGGACCTCCGGATGCCCACGCCGCGGCTGACCGTACGGGAGTCCACCTCGCCGCCCGGCGCGTCCGGGACTTCCCCCTCCGGAGTGGTTGTCGCGCGCATCGTTGACAGCGGTTCTGAACCGGTTTAGCCTCGCAGCGCCGAGCGGCCGCCGCTCGGTCCGCTCCGCCGCACTCCCGTCCGGCTCCCGCCGCCCGTCCCGCCGCCCGTCCCGCTCCCCGCGCCGCCGCTCCGGTGCGCCGGGGGCCCGGCGGCGGCGCGAGCCCCACCCGATCCACCACCGGCACCACCAGTTCCAGCACCGGCACGCCCGCATGCAGCCGGGCCCCCGTCCGCGACGGCGGGCCCGCCCCCACCCTCCTCCGCTCGATCGGAGCCACCGCATGTCACGACGCCTCCCCCTGCTGCTCAGCGCCGTCCTCGCGACGGCCGCCCTGACCGCCACCCCCGCGGCCTGGGCCGACCCGGCACCGGCCGCGCTGCCGGGCGCCGGGCCGGCCGCGGCACCCGCCGCCACCGCCGGCCAGGGCAGCCAGCCCTTCGCCTCGTACTGGTACCCCAACAGCATCCTGAACTGGGACCCGGCCACCGACCCGGACGCCCGCTTCAACCGCTCCCGCGTCCCGCTCCAGCCGCGCACCAGCGACCCGGCGCTGCGGGCCAACCCCAACGCCCGGACCGGCGAGGGGAAGATCGCCTCGCTGGTCTCCTTCGGCCCCACCTCCAACAACCCCTCGCAGGGCTCCGCCGACCCCAACTACTACGCCTTCGGCTACTGGCAGTACGTCGACAAGCTGGTGTTCTGGGGCGGCTCGGCCGGCGAGGGCCTGATCCTCGCCCCCAACCCGACCGTGATCGACGCCGCCCACCGCAACGGCGTCAAGGTGTACGGCACGGTCTTCTTCCCGCCCGGCGCGTACGGCGGCCAGCTCCAGTGGGTGCGCGACTTCGTCCAGAAGTCCGGCGGCCGCTACCCCGTCGCCGACAAGCTCGTCCAGGCCGCGCAGTACTACGGCTTCGACGGCTGGTTCATCAACCAGGAGACCGGCGGCGGCGATTCGGCCCTGGCGGGCGAGCTGCGCAACCTGATGCAGTACACCAAGGCGCAGAGCGGCACCGAGTTCATGTGGTACGACGCGATGACCACCTCGGGCGGGGTGAACTGGCAGAACGCCCTCACCTCCGCCAACTCGCCGTTCCTGCAGGACGGTTCGAAGCGCACCTCGGACTCGATGTTCCTGAACTTCGACTGGTCGGCGAGCGGCCTGAACTCCTCCCGGGCGCTGGCCCGGCAGCTCGGCCGCAGCGAGTACGACCTCTACTCCGGCATCGACACCGAGGCCAACGGCTACAACACCGGCGTGAACTGGTCCGCCCTCTTCCCGTCCGGGCAGCCGCACACCACCTCGCTCGGCCTCTACCGCCCGGAGTGGACCTGGAAGTCCGCCACCGACCGCGCCGACTTCTACGCCAAGGACGCCCGCTACTGGGTCGGCGCCAACAACGATCCGTCCCGGACCGACCTCTCGGCGAGCTGGCCCGGCCTGGCCGGCTACGTCGCCGAATCCTCGCCGATCACCGCCAAGCCGTTCGTCACCACCTTCGACACCGGGCAGGGCGACTTCTACAACGCGGCCGGCACCCGGGTCGCCACCGGCGGCTGGAACAACCTCTCGCTCCAGGACGTCCCGCCCACCTACCGCTGGATGGTCGATTCGACCGGCAGCAGGCTCACCCCGTCCGTCGACTTCGGCGACGCCTACCAGGGCGGCTCCTCCCTGCGGTTGAGCGGAAAGCTCGACGCGGCCAACACCGTACGGCTGTACCAGACCAGGCTGCCGGTCGCCGCGAACACCAGGCTGGACCTGGTGGTCAAGACCCCGGCCGCCGGGCCCACGAAGCTCAAGGCCGCCGTGTCGTTCACGGACTCCCCGAGCAGCTTCACCACGGTCGACGTCGGCGCCAACACCGGCACCGGCTGGGAGCGGCACACCCTCGACCTCTCCCCGTACGCGGGCCGCACCATCGCCCAGATCGCCCTGCGGGTCGAGGGGGCCGACCCCTCGTACGACCTCCGGGTCGGCCAACTCGCCGTCTACGACGGACAGGTGGAGACCCCGGCGGCACCGGCCGGACTCACCGTGCTCGGCGCGAGCGACGTGACGGCTGGCTCCAGCCAGTCGCTGCGGCTGTCCTGGACGGCGGCGCCCGGCGGCAACGTGCACCACTACGAGGTGTACCGCCGCAACGCGGACGGCAGCCGCAGCTTCCTCGGGGCCACGCCCAACGACGCGTACTTCGTCGGGCGACTCGACCGGGCGGGCGGCGAGAACGCCACCACGCTGGACGTCGAGGCGGTGTCCACCACCTACGGGCGCTCCACCGCCGCCTCCACGACCGTCGGTTGGAACGGAACCCCGCCGACCTCCAGCAACCTGGCGCTCAACCGCCCGGCGACCGCCTCCGGCCAGTGCAACGCCAACGAGGGCCCGGCCAAGGCCGTCAACGGCAGCGTCAGCGGCGGGACCGGCGACAAGTGGTGCGCGCTGACCTCCGCCAAGTGGCTTGAGGTGGACCTCGGTTCGGCGAAGCGGCTGTCGAAGTTCGTGGTCAAGCACGCGGCGGCGGGCGGCGAGAGCGCCTCGTACAACACCCGCGACTTCGCCGTCCAGGTCCGCTCGGGCGCCAACGACCCCTGGACGACCGTCGCCGACGTCACCGGGAACACGGCCGGCACCACCACCCACCCGGTGGACACCACCGCCCGCTACGTCCGGCTGGTGGTCAACACGCCGACCCAGAACGGCGATCCGGCCGCCCGCATCTACGAGTTCGAGGCCTGGGGCGCGTAGCCCCGCTGTCCCGCGCTGTCCCGCTGTCCCGCGCTGCCCTGTCCGAGGAAAGGAAGCACCCCCGTGCCGGTCACCATCACCGCCGTCGAGAGCACCGATCTGTTCGTCGGCCCCGAGGACGCCCCGCGCCAAGTGCTGCGGGTCACGCTGGAGGGCCCGGCCGCCCGGATCACCGTCAGCGGCCCGGGCGTCCGCGGCGAGGCGACCGGCGCCGGCCTGGTCGAGGTCCCGCTGGAGATCAGCGGGGCCTCGCCCGGCGACCGGCTCCCGGTCACCGTCCGGGCCTCGGACGCCACCGCCGAATCCGTGGTCGAGGCCGCCGAGCCCGGCTGGACGATGTTCCTGGTCTCGCACTTCCACTACGACCCGGTCTGGTGGAACACCCAGGCCGCCTACACCTCCCCATGGGAACTGCTCTCCGCCGACGCCACCACCCGGCCGCTCTGGGAGCGCAACGGCTTCGCGCTCGTCGACGCGCACCTGGACCTCGCCCTGCGGGACCCGGTGTACAAGTTCGTGCTCGCCGAAGTCGACTACCTGAAGCCGTACTTCGACCAGCACCCGGAGCGCCGCGAGACCCTGCGGCAGCTGCTGGAACGCGGCCAGGTCGAACTCGTCGGCGGCACCTACAACGAGCCCAACACCAACCTCACCGGCGCCGAGACCACCATCCGCAACATCGTCTACGGCATCGGCTACCAGCGCGACATCCTCGGCGGCGACCCCCGGACCGCCTGGCAGCTCGACGTGTTCGGGCACGACCCGCAGTTCCCCGGCCACCTCGCCGCGGCCGGCCTCACCGGCAGCGCCTGGGCGCGCGGCCCCTTCCACCAGTGGGGCCCGATCCAGAAGAACTTCCGCGAGGCCAAGGACGACGCCCGGGTGATGCAGTTCCCGAGCGAGTTCGAGTGGATCGCCCCCGGCGGGGACGGCGTGCTCACCCACTACATGCCGCACCACTACTCGGCCGGCTGGTGGATGGACTCCTCCCCGGACCTCGCCACCGCCGAACAGGCCGTCTACGAGCTGTACCGCAAGCTCAAGCCCGTGGGCGCGACGAAGAACCTGCTGCTGCCGGTCGGCACGGACTACACCCCGCCGAACAAGTGGGTCACCGGGATCCACCGTTCCTGGGCCGCCAGGTACCTCTGGCCCCGGTTCGTCTGCGCCACCCCGCGCGACTTCCTCGACGCCGTCCGCGCCGAGCTGGCGGCCACCGGCCGGCGGCCCAGCCCGCAGACCCGCGACATGAACCCGGTGTACACCGGCAAGGACGTCTCGTACATCGACACCAAGCAGGCCCAACGGGCCGGCGAGGTCGCGGCCGTGGACGCCGAGAAGCTCGCCACGCTCGCCTCCGTGCACGGCCTCGGCCGCTACCCGGCCGCGGCGCTCGACAAGGTCTGGCGCCAACTCGCCTACGGCGCGCACCACGACGCGATCACCGGCTCCGAGTCCGACCAGGTGTACCTGGACCTGCTCGGCGGCTGGCGGGAGGCGTACGACCTGGCGTCCGGCGTCCGGGACGCGGCGCTGGACGCGCTGACCGCGCGGATCTCCACGGCCGGCGCGGGGCGGGCCGTGGTGGTCGCCAACACCCTGTCCTTCGACCGGACCGACCTCGTCACCGTGGAACTCCCCACCGGCACCGAGTCGGTGAGGGTGTTGGACGACTCCGGCTCGCCCGTGCCCAGCACCGTCGACCGGGGCACGCTGCGCTTCCTCGCCGCGGACGTGCCCGCGCTCGGCTGGCGCACCTGGCGGCTGGTGGAGGGGGAGGCGGAGCAGCCGTGGACGGCGGCCCCGGGCGCGACGATCGGCAACGGCCGGTACCGGGCGACCGCCGACCCGGCGCGCGGCGGCGGCCTCAGCTCGGTCCGGGACCTGCTGCACGACCGGGAGTTGATCCAGGACGGCCGGATCGGCAACGAGCTGCGCGTGTACGAGGAGTACCCGCAGCACCCCGACTTCGGCGAGGGCCCCTGGCACCTGGTGCCCAGCGGCCCGGTGACCGGCTCCGGGGCAGCGGACGCCGCCGTCCGCCGGGAGACCGGGCCGCTCGGCGAGCGCCTGCTGATCGACGGCACGGTCGACGGCGTCCGGTACGAGCAGACCGTCACCCTCTGGCGCGGGCTCGACCGGGTGGACTGCCGCACCCGGGTGGTGGACTACTCCGGCGCCGACCGGCTGCTGCGGCTGCGCTTCCCGGTGGACGTCCCCGGCGGCCTGCCGGTCAGCGAGGTCGCGGGCGCGGTCGTCGGGCGCGGCTTCGCGATGCCGGACGTGGACTCGGCGGAGGCGCCGTGGACCCTGGACAACCCGGCCAACACCTGGTTCGGACTCGGCGCCACCGCGCGGGTCGAACTGACCGACAGCGCGGGGACGGTGACCGGCTCGCGCGCCCTCGGCGTGGCGGAGGTCGTCGTCCCCACCCTGGACGACGCCGCCGACGCCCGCCCCCTGGTGGTCGCGCTGGCACGGGTCGGGGTCACCGCCACCACCTCGGGCGCCGACTGGGCGCGGTACGGCTGGCTGGACGTGGACTCCAACCTGCCGGACTTCCGCATCGTGGTCGGCCCGCCGGACCTCAACCCGGTGGCACGGGAGCTGATCGACCTGGCGGGCGAGGAGTACGCGGCCGCCCTGAAGGCCCACGGCGCGGTCTGGGTACCGGCGTCGACCCCGCTCACCGAGGTCTGGCGCCCGGACGCCGACCTGCGCGACCTGCGCGCACTGCCGGCACTGATCGTCTCCGACACCTCCGCCGTGGTCGACGACCTGGCCGACGCCCGGATCACCGCCGTCTGCCCGTCCGCCGTCCAGGACCGACTCGCCGACCACACCGTGGCGTTGCTCAGCTTCGGCCTGCCCGGCTTCGCCGTCGACACCACCGGCGCGCTGCACCTGTCGCTGATGCGCTCCTGCACCGGCTGGCCGTCCGGCGTCTGGATCGACCCGCCCCGGCGCACCCTGCCCGACGGCGCCTCCTTCCAACTCCAGCACTGGACCCACGAGTTCAGCTACGCACTGGTCGGAGGCGACGGCGACTGGCGGGACCAGACGCTGCCCGCCCAGGGCCAGGAGTTCAACCACCCGCTGTACGCCCGGATCGCCCCCGCCCAGGAAGGCCCGCTGCCGGCCACCCTCTCCTGGCTGCGGATCGAACCCCAGCGCGAGGTGCTGCTCGGCGCGCTCAAGCCGACCGGCAACCCGATCGCGCACGGCTCGGCCGCGCCGCTCGGCAGTGAACTCACCGTCCGGCTGGTCGAGTCGACCGGCCTCGGGCGGACGGCGAAGCTCACCGGCGCGCTCGGCCTCGGCGAGGTGCGCGCCGCCGACCTGCTGGAACGCCCGCGCCCCGCCGACGGCCCCGCGCTCGACCTCGCCGGCTCGCAGATCGCCACCCTGCTCGCCTCCCCGGCCGTGACGGCTCCTGCGGGCGAAGCGGACCTCGGCCCGGTGGCGGAGGCGGCCCAGCCCGTCCACGCCCGCTACTGGCTGCACAACCGGGGCCCGGCGCCGCTCGGCTACCTGCCGGTGTCCGTCGGCGCCTCGCCCGGACTGCTGCGGACGGCGGGGGAGCCGGTGACGCTCTCGGTCGCCCTCTCCTCCCAGCTGCGGGACGCGGCCGTCGAGGGTACGGCCGTCGTGCTCCCGCCCGAGGGCTGGACCACGAGCCTCGGCAGCCGCCCGTACCGGCTCGCACCCGACGGCCACCTGCGCTTCCCGGTGACCCTCACCCCGCCGGCCGACTCCGAACCCGGACTCCACTTCGCCGCCGTCCGGATCGAGCACGACGGCCAGCAGATCGAGGACGTCGTCACGATCGCCGTCGGCGACCTGCCCGACCTGCTGCCCGTCCCCGGCGACACCCCCGAGGACTGGACGATCGCCCAGGGGACCAAGGCCACCGGCGGCCGCGACACCGGACTGGACGTCGCGGTCTCCACCGAGACCCTGCACGTCGTCCCCGGCAGCCGTACCGCCCTCTCCCTCACCCTCACCAACCGCACCCGCGGCGAGATCCGGGGCGAGCTGCAACTCGTCTCCCCCTGGGGCACCTGGGACGTCATCGCCGACCCCGTCCGCGGCTTCACCGTCCCGGCCGGCAGCTCGTCGGTGGTCGAATTCGCCGTCTCCGTCGCCGAATCCACCGACCCGGGCTCGTACTGGGCCCTGGCCAAGGTGATGTGGTTCGGCCGCTGCCAGTACGCCCCGACCGTCGCCCTGGTGGTGGAGGCATGACCCTCGGCCTCCTCGACGGACGCCCCCTCCCGCGTGCGGCCCTCGACCGCCGCCTCGCCGCCCTCCGGGGCGGCCCGCGCGCCACCGCCCTTCCCCAGCCGGGAAGTTCGGAGGACCGCCAGCTGACCCGCTGGGTCGCGCAGGTGCTGTTGACGGAAGCCCTCTGCGAGAGGGTGGCGGCCGAACGCGACCTGCCCGTCGATTCCTCCGCCCCCGCCCGCCTCGACCAGCAGGCCGCCGTGGAACTCGGCTCCATCACGGCGGCCGCCTACGAGGGCAGCGCCGCCGTCCGCGCCGTCCACGAGGCCGTCACCGCCGACATCGAGCCCTCACCCGAGGACATCGCCCACTACCGCACCCTGACCGCCCGCCCGACTGCGGAGAGTTGGCACATCGCCCTCCCCGACGGCGAGTTGGAAGCCGACCCCACCACCCTCCCCGCCGCCCTCACCGAAGCCCTCCGCACCGCCCCACCCGGCGAGTGGGTCACCGCCGGCCCCTGGACGGCAGCCCTCCTCGCCACCCACGCCGCCCAGGAGGGCGAGGACCCCACCCCCACCCTCCGCGCCGCCGCCCGCCGAGCGGCCTTCGTCCGCTGGCTCGACCACGAACGCGCCCAACGCCTCACCCTGGTCGAGGGATTGGAACACCCAGGCGACCCCGCCCAACCCGACAACCACCACCGCCACTGAGGCGCACGGCTATGCCCGCCGCGCTCGAC
>NZ_JBHVET010000094.1:0-16748 GCF_042802135.1 Kitasatospora sp. NPDC057512 | reverse complement strand
CGGCCGGTCAGCGCGGCGACGACGTCCTGGCGGGAGGCCTGGACGGCGGGCACGACGGCGGCCAGCAGGCCGGTGACGAGGCCGACCAGGAGGATGCCGATCAGGTCGAGCGGCTGCAGGTTGAAGTGGCCGAAGCGCTTGCCGGAGTAGTCCTCGGCGTTGGTGCGCAGCAGGGCGACCAGGCCGACGCCCAGGCCGAGGCCGACCAGGGCGCCGGTGACGCCGAGGACGATGCCGCCGCCGAGCACGACCGAGCGGACGTTGGCGCGTTCACCGCCGGCCGCGGCGAGCAGTCCGAGCTGCCGCCGCGAGCGCCGTGCGCCGACGGCGAAGGCGGGGCCCGCGAGGAGGACGATCTCCAGCAGGGCCATGCCGACGACGGTGGCGAGGATGACGACGTCGGTCCGGTTGAGGTAGGAGGTCTCTTCGCCGCCGTGCGACTTCTGCTCGACGTAGTAGGGGACCTCGGCACGGTCCGGCGGGTCGAGCAGGACGGCGCGGGAGGTCAGGGTGAAGCCGTACTCGTTGACCTCCTTGACCTTGTTCCAGTCGAGCGCGGCCCCGGCCGGGAGCTTGACGAGCCAGCGGGAGGTCTCGGTGCCGGCCTCGCGGGCGTTGTCCGCCTTGGTGGCCTTGGCGAGCCGCTCCAGCAGGGTGCCGGGGCGGGCGGTCAGTTCGGTGGCCCGCAGTTCACCGGGGTACTCGTAGACGCCGGTGATGGTGAAGGGGACGGACTCCAGGCCGCGGACGGCGGTCTTGTCGCCGACCTTGAGGCCGGAGCGCTTGAGGAAGTCCGCGGTGACGGCGGCCTCGGTGTCGGCGGCCGGGGCGCGGCCGTCGACCAGGTTCACCCGGCCCTGCCAGACCGGGTCGGCCAGGTCGGCCTCGCCGACCCGGGTGGTGAGCAGGCCCTGGGCGCTGCTCGCGGCGGTGTACGGGCCCGAGAGCTCCGGCACCAGGACGGCGCCGGCCGGGAGCAGCTGGCGGGCCAGCTCGACGGGGGCGGTGTCCAGGGAGCGCCGCTGGACGGGGGTGTACGCGGGGGCTTCGCCCTCCTTGGCGTCGTCCTTGGGGTCCTTGACGGTGAAGCCCTTGTCGGGGTCCGGCGCCTGCCTGATGGTGGAGCCGGCCTCGATCACGCTCAGTTCGCCGGCGGCCTGGCCGATGAGCCGCGCCACGTGTTCGGTGGGTGTGAGCTCGGCACTGCGGTAGACGACGTCGGCGCCGGTGACGCCGAGGACGGGCAGGGCGACCATGGCGACGACGAGGGCGCTGCGGCCCTTGGCACGCAGGGCGTCACGGCGGGCTATGCGCAGGGCGACCCGCCAGGCGCTGAGCTTCACTCGTCCACCTTCAGGCTGTTGCCGGCGGCGGTGACGAGCAGGCTGGCGGCGTCCTGGCTGACGGACTCGTCGACCATCCGGCCGTCGCGCAGGAAGACGACCCGGTCGGCCCAGGCGGCGTGCCGGGCCTCGTGGGTGACCATCATGGCGGCGGCACCGGCGTCGCAGCGGGCGCGCAGGACGGCGAGCACGGCTTCGCCGGTGGTGGAGTCGAGGGCGCCGGTGGGTTCGTCGGCGAGGACGAGGCGGCGGTCGCCGATCAGGGCGCGGGCGATGGCGACGCGCTGCTGCTGGCCGCCGGACATGTCGTCGGGGAAGCGGTCGGCGAGCTCGGGGATGCCGAGCTCCTCCAGGGCGACGAGGGCCTCGCGGCGGGCGGCGCGGGTGGACAGCCCGTCGAGTTCGCGCGGCAGCGAGATGTTCTCGGCGGCGGTGAGCGCCGGGATCAGGTTGTAGTCCTGGAAGACGTAGCCGACGGAGCGGCGGCGGACCTGGGCGAGCTTCTTGCGGTTGAGGCCGCCGAGGGCGACGCCCTCGACCAGGACCTGGCCGCTGCTCGGGGTGTCCAGGCCGCCGGCCAGGGTGAGCAGGGTCGACTTGCCGGACCCGGAGGGGCCCATGACGGCGACGAACTCGCCGGGGTGGACCTTGAGGTCGACGCCGCGCAGGGCCTGGACCTCGGCGGCGCCGTGGCCGTGGACCCGGGTGACGTTCTCCAGGTGGAGCACCGGCATCTGCCGGGCCTCTTGGGTGTGGGACACGAATTCCCCCCTTGTGCTGGGTGTGGGCTCGGAGTCGGGCCGAGCCTCGTGGTTCGGGTGGCGCGCGGACTCACGCGCGCGGACTCAGGCGGTGCGCTCGGGCGGTGGGCCCAGCCGATGCGCTCGGGCGCGCGGGCTCGGGCGGTGGGCCCGGGCGACGCGCTCAGGCCCGCAGGCGGCGGCCGCGTTTCGCGGGCGCGGCGCCGTCGCGGGCGGCCTCGGCGGTGCGGGCCTGCAGGAGTTCGGCCTGCTGGGCGAGCCGGGTCTCGCAGTGGTCGAGCCAGCGGATCTCCGCTTCGGTCTGGAAGATCAGCTGGTCGAGGACGAGCAGCCAGGCGAGGTCGTTGCTGTCGGAGGGCACCACGCCGGGGCGCTTCTCGCCGGCGAGGGCGCGGCCCTTGAGCCGGGTGTAGTCCTGGAGCGCCTTGATGCTGTGCCGGCGCTGGCCCTGGACGACGGCGGAGACGTCCACCCCGGGGACGGTGACCGCCATGGCGAGCTTGATCGCCAGTTCGTCGCGCGGGGGGTTGGTCCGGGGCACCGGGGTGTCGAACCAGGCCCGCAGCTCCTCCCGGCCGGCGTCGGTGGCGGCGTAGAACTGGTGGCCCTCGCCGTCCTCCCCCGCGGGCTCGACCAGCCCGTCGCGCTCCAGTCGCGACAGCGTGGTGTAGACCTGCCCGACGTTGAGCGGCCAGGTGGCGCCGGTGCGCGCCTCGAACTCGGTGCGCAGCTGGTAGCCGTAGCGCGGGCCCTGGTCGAGCAGGGCGAGCAGACCGTGACGGATGGACATACCGAGTATGTATACCCGGTATGCCCTACCGCCTCAAGCCGGGCACCCCTCCCCCGGGGACCGGGTACCGTCGTGCGGTGTGAGCCAGTTGCGCATCGCCACCTTCAACCTGTTGCACGGACAGCCGCTCGCCCCGGACGGCGCGCCGCGGCCCTACCCGTCCGACCCCGGCGGGCCGTTGGCCGAGGCGGTGGCCGCGCTGGACGCCGACGTGCTGGCGCTCCAGGAGGTGGACCGGCACCAGGCGCGCTCCGGCCTCGCCGACCAGGCGGCGGTGGCCGCCGCGGCGATGGGCGCCAAGGACTGGCGCTTCGCCGCCGCGCTGCACGGCCGCCCGGCGCCGGTGGCGGGCTGGGTGCCGGAGCCGTCCGGCCCGGGCGGCCTGCGGGTGTACGGGCCGGGCGAGGTCGGCGACGGTGCCGCGCCCTCGTACGGAACGGCGCTGCTGACGAGGCTTCCGGTGCGGCACTGGCGGGCCCGGCGGTTCGCCCCGGCCCCGTTCGGGCTGCCGCTGCGGGTGGCCGGACGGCGCGGACTGACCCCGGTGCCGGACGAGCCGCGGGCGGCGCTGGCGGCCGTCCTGGAGGGCGAGCGCGGGCCGTTCACCGTGGTGGCGGCGCACCTGTCGTTCGTCCCCGGCTGGAACATGGCGCAGCTGGCCGGCATCCGGCGCTGGATCGCCGACCTGCCCCGGCCGTACCTGGTGCTGGGCGACTTCAACCTGGTCGGCGCCGTGCCGCGGACGGTGCTCGGCGGGGCGACGGCGCTGGAGCGCACCGCGCCGCGGGCGCGGGTGCGCGAGCTGCGGGCGGCCCGGCGGGCCCGGCCCGCGCTGGCCGAGCCGCGCCGGCGCCGGGTGCGCGAGCCGCGGCCGCGCCTGCAGGGCTGGTACGACCTGGCGCGCACGCCGACCTACCCCTCGCACCGGCCCGCGGTGCAGTTCGACCACGTGCTGGCGATCGGCGTGCCGCGCACGGCGGTCGGCCCGGCGGCGGCGCCGCGCGCGGTGGTGTCGGACCACCGCCCGCTGCTGGTCGAGGTGTCCCTGTAGGCGCCGAGCGCCCTCAGTGGCGCGCCAGGACCCCGGCCTGCTGCGGGAGGTGGACGGTGGCCGCGCCCTGGGGCCCCCCGGGCCCGAGCGCGGGCGGGGGGTCGAACTGGAGCAGCAGCATGGCCGCGTCGTCGCCGAGCTGGCGCCCGACGTGGCGCACCACGTCCTCGTGCAGGCGCTGCAGGACGTCGGCCGGGCGGCCGGCGGCGCAGTGCGGGAGGCGTTCGGCGAGCGGGTAGAAGACGCCCGCGCGGTCGCGGGCCTCGATCACCCCGTCGGTGAACAGCAGCACCCGGTCCTCGCCCCGGAGCAGCAGCCGGTGCACCGGCGGGCAGACGTCGGCCGGGTCGAGGACGCCCAACGGCGGTACGGTCTCGGCGAGTTCGAGCGGGCTGACCTCGCCGCCGCGCAGCAGCAGCGGCGCGGGGTGGCCGCAGTTGACGATCTCCGCGGCGCCGTCGGGGCGGACGCCGATCAGCACCAGGGTGACGAACTCCTCCTCCACGCCCGGGTGGTCGTTCTCGTGCAGGGCGCGGTCGAGGCTGACGGCCAGCCAGCCGGCCACCCGGTCCAGGGCGGCCTCCTGGTGGGCGGCCTCGCGGAAGGCGCCGAGCACGGCGGCGGCCGTCTCCACCGCGCCGAGGCCCTTGCCGCGGACGTCCCCGACCACGGCCCGCACCCCGTGCCGGGTGTTGACCACCTCGTAGAGGTCGCCGCCGATCCGGGCGTGCGCGGCGGCGGCCTCGTAGTGGACGGCCGCCCGGACGGTGCCGACCCGTTCGGGGACGGGCCGCAGCAGCACCCGGCGGGCGATCGAGGCGACCAGCTGGGCGTCGGCCAGCGCCTGTTCCTGGCGCAGTCTCAGGGTGGCGCTGACCCAGCCGATCCCGGCGACGAGCAGGATCGCGAAGACGCTGGCGGCGTGCACGGACTCGCCGAGCGTGTCGCTGCGGATGGCCATCAGGAAGGCCGCCGCCTCGGTGCCCAGTCCGATGGCGAGCGGGTACCAGGTTCGGCGGCTGACCACGGCGGCCAGCGCGGGCACGGCGGTGAGGGCCGGTTCGACCGTCACCTCGGTGCCGCTGAGGTAGTCGAGGGCGACGATCAGCACCATGCCGATGAACGGCAGCGCCAGCGCCGTCCTCGGCCAGGTGCCGGTCGCGCGTGGGGCGGGCCCCGGTGTCGGCCCGGCGAACCGCTCTCTGATCCATCCGGTCGCGCTCAACTTCGGTCTCTCCAGCAGAAGACGCCGATGCCCGAGGGCACCTGCGGTGATGACTGAGGGTCAGGGAATACGGGCCTCGCTGGCGGCCGGAGCACGGGGGTTGACCGGTTACCGACCCCACAATAGGCGCGAAACGTGCACGACGCACAGGTTTCGGGCACTGGCGTGATGACTTGGATGCTCTGCGTGACTCAATAGTCACTGTTCCCGATCAGGAGCCGTTCCAACTCTTTTCGGTCGGGAAGTCCTGCGGGACGGACGATCCGGCCGCTGCGGACGTACAGGAACGAAGCCGTGACCTGCTCGGGATCGACGCCCGCGTGCTCGGCCCAGGCCAGCCGGTAGACCGCGAGCTGCAACGGGTCGGCGGTCTCCTCCCGGTGGGTCTTCCAGTCCACCACTTCGTAGCGTGACGCACCACCGGATTCCGACAACGCGTCATCTTCCCGGTAGACCGCGTCGATCCGTCCCCGCACCACCCGTCCCGCCAGCACCAGCTGGAACGGCGCCTCCACCCGGTGGGGCTTGCGCTGCGCGTACGGGGTGCGCAGGAACGCCTCCTTGAGCCGCTCCAGGTCCTGCTCGTCCTCGATGCCGTCGTCGTCGGCGCCGGGCAGCGCGCCGGGCTCGACCAGCAGCAGCGGCTCGATCCGGGACTGCACCCAGGCGTGGAAGCGGGTGCCGCGCCGGGCCGCCGGCTGCGGGGGACGCGGCATCGGGCGGGCCAGCTCGTGCGCGAAGCCGTCCGGGTCGGCGGCGAGGCGCAGCAGTTGGGTGGCGGACAGCGAAGCGGGCAGCGGCACGTCCCGCGCGGTGCGCCGGGACCGCTCCAACTCGCCCAGCAGCGCGGTCAGATCGCGGTCCCAGGAGGCGACCTGGCGCTGGTCCTCGGGGGCCATCTCCTCGGCGTCGGGAGCCGCCGCGCCCGCCACCCGCGCGCGCACCACCTCGGCGACCCGGCGGCGGGCGTGCTGGGCGGTCGGGTCCAGCGGCAGCGGCCAGGGGCGCTCGACCGGGGAGGCCAGCGCCGGGTTCTCGGCGCCCTTCTCCGGCTGCTCGGCCCAGTGCTCGACCTCGCCGGCGCCGGGCCGCTCGCAGTGCTCGCGCAGCCGCTCCAGGAAGTCGGACGGGCCGCGGACGGTCTTCTGGCTCGGCCCCCACCAGTGCCCGGAGGCCAGCAGCAGCGACCGGGGGCGGGTGAACGCCACGTAGCCCAGGCGCAGTTCCTCGACGCCGGAGTGCTCGGCCAGCTCCTTCCTGAACGCCGTCATCGACTTCCCGTTCCACCCGCCGCGCACGTCGGGCAGGGTTTCGGCGTCGCCGCGCAGGGCGTGCGGGAGCACCCGCTTGGTGCTCGTCCAGCGTTCGCGCGGGCTGGACGAGGGGAATGCGCCCCGTACCAGGCCGGGGACGGCGACCACGTCCCACTCCAGGCCCTTGGACTTGTGCGCGGTGAGCACCTTCACGGTGTCCTCGCCGCCGGGCAGGCTGCTGTCCAGGCCGCGCTCGTACTCCTGGGCGGCGCGCAGGAAGCCGAGGAAGGCGGCGAGGCCCGGGTCGCCGTCGAGGTCGGCGAAGGAGGCGGCGACGTCCAGGAAGGCGTGCAGGGTCTCCCGCCGCCGGGCGGCCAGGGCCTGCGGGGAGGCGGCGAGTTCGACCTCCAGGCCGGTGACGGACAGCACCCGGTGCAGCACGTCCATCAGCGGGTCGGCGAGCGAGCGGCGCAGGTCGCGCAGCTCGGCGGCGAGCCGGGCGAAGCGCACCCGCGCCTCGGCGGAGAACGGCAGGTCGTCGGGCTTCCCCTCGTCACCGGCCGAGGCGTCGAGGAAGGTCTCCACCGCGTCGGCCAGCGAGACCACCTCGGTCGGGTCGGCCTCGGCGACGGCCGCGGCCAGCGCCTCGACGCCCTCGGGGTGGTCGGTGCGCACCAGGTCGGCGGCCCGGCGGCCGAGCAGCGCGAGGTCGCGCGGGCCGATCCGCCAGCGCGGGCCGATCAGCAGGCGCACCAGCGCGGCGTTGGCGGTCGGGTCCTGCAGCACCTCGCAGACCGCCACCAGGTCGGCCACCTCGGGCAGCTGTAGCAGCCCGCCGAGGCCGACCACCTCGACCGGCACCTCCCGGGCGACCAGCGCGGCGTGGATGTCCGGGAAGGCCGCGCCGCCGCGGCACAGCACGGCGATCCGGCCGGGCGCGGTGCCGGTGCGCACCAGGTGGGCGATCGAGTCGGCCAGCCAGTCGATCTCCTCGGCGTGGGTGGGCAGCAGCGCCGCGCGCACGTAGCCGTCCCGCTCGGCGCCGGGGGCCGGGCGCAGCGCCTCCACGCCCTCGTGCATCTCCCGCAGCGGGGCGGCGAGTTCGTTGGCGAAGGCGAGCAGGCGACCGCCGCTGCGGCGGTTCTCGCTGAGCGCGTAGCGGTCGGCGGGGCGGCCGTCGGCCTTCGGGAAGTGCCGGGGGAACTCGTCGAGGTTGGCCACCGAGGCGCCGCGCCAGCCGTAGATCGCCTGGCAGGGGTCGCCGACGGCGGTCACCGGGTGGCCGCTGCCGGTGCCGGCTGCGTCGGCGGGGGCCCCGAACAGGCCGGCGAGCATCAGCCGCTGGGCGACCGAGGTGTCCTGGTACTCGTCCAGCAGCACCACCTTGAACTGGCCGCGCAGCAGCTCGCCGACCTCCGGGCGCTGCTGGGCGAGGCGGGCGGCGGCGGCGATCTGGTCGCCGAAGTCCATCAGCCCGGCGGAGCGCTTGCGGCGCCGGTAGTCCTCGACGAGGCGCAGCAGTTCCAGCCGGGCCCGGGCGGTGGCCGGGACGGCCCGCAGGTCGTCGTTGGTGAGCTTGACGGTGGCGAGGGTGTCCAGCAGCCGCTCGTCGAACTCGCGCAGGGTCTGCGGCTCGACCAGGTGCTCGGCGAGCTCGCCGTCCAGTGCGGTCAGGTCGGCGACCAGGTTGGCGAAGGTGCCGGTGAGCGCGGGGAACGGGCCGCGGGCGGTGCGCAGCACCTTGGCGGCGAGCTGGAAGCGGGTGGCGTCGGCGAGCAGCCGGACGTCCGGCTCGATGCCGATCCGCAGGCCGTGCTCCTTGAGCAGGCGGCCGGCGAAGGCGTGGTAGGTGGAGATCTCCGGGTCGCCGAGCGGCTCGGCGCCGTCCCGGTCGACGACCCCGGCCCGCAGGAGGGAGGCGCGCACCCGCTCGGAGAGCTCGCCGGCGGCCTTGTTGGTGAAGGTGAGGCCGAGCACCTCCTCGGGCCGGACCGCGCCGGAGCCGACCAGCCAGACCACCCGGGCGGCCATCACCGTGGTCTTGCCGGAGCCCGCGCCGGCGACGATCACGGCCGGCTCCAGGGGGGCTCCGAGGGCCGCCATCTGCTCCCGGTTGAACGGGATGCCGAGCAGCTCCTTGAGCTGGTCGGGATGGCTGAGCACGGCGGTCACCCCGCAACCGTAACCGGAGCGTCGGACAGGATTCACTCCACGAGCTGCGCCCCGTCGCGCTGGGCGGAGCAGCTGCGGCGGAAGGCGCAGCGGTCGCAGCCGCCGCCGGTCCGCGGGACGAAGCGCTCGGCGAGGACCTTCCCGGCCGCCTCGGCGAGCAGGTTCTCGATCCAGGGCTCGCCCTGCGGCGGCTCCTGGTGCTGCACCTTGGGGGTGTCCTGGGCGGCCTTGGCGGCGGGCTCGCGCAGGTGGACGAGTTCGGCGCCGCCGGTGTCCGGCGGGTGCCCGGTGAAGCCGGGCAGCTCGTTCAGGGCGCCGGCCCGGACGGCGAGCTGGTAGACGGCGAGCTGCTTGTGCTCGGGCAGCGACTTGTCGGTGGGTATCTGCTTGCCGGTCTTGAAGTCGACCACGTAGGCGCGCCCGGCCGCGTCCTTCTCCACCCGGTCCATCGAGCCGCGGATGCGCACCGAGACGCCGCCGACGTCGAGGGTGACGTCGAAGCCGTGCTCGGTGGCGACGAGGTCCCGGCCGCGCTCCAGGACGTGCCAGTTGAGGAAGCGCTCCAGGGCGGCGCGGGCCTCGGTCTTCTCCTGCTGGGACTTCCAGGGCGCGTCGAAGGCCAGCGCGTCCCAGACGGTGTCCAGCCGCTCCATGAGCACGGCGAGGTCGGCGGGGGTGCGGCCGGAGCCGACCTCGTCGGCGAGGGCGTGCACCACGTTGCCGAAGCCCTGGGCGGCCGAGCCGGCGCCGCGCGCCTTGACCTCCTTGTCCAGGAACCACTGCAGGGAGCAGCTCTCCAGCTGTTCCAGCCCGCTGCCGGACAGCCGGACGGGCGCGTCGGCGCCGCGCAGCGGCTCGGCGGCGGCGGTCGGGTCGTCCAGGCCCCACCAGCGCTCGGGGCGGGCGGCGGGGACCAGCGGCTGCCCCTCCTCGTCGGTGGCGGCGGCGAGGGTGGCGAGCCGTTCGGCGGCGGCGCGGCGCAGTTCGGGCGAGCGGGCGGGGTCGACGGTGACGGCGCGCAGTTCGGCGACCAGCGCGGCGACGGACAGCGGGCGGCGCGGCCGGTGGGTGACGTCCTCGACGGTGACCGGCGGGGTGCGGCGGACGACCTTGCCGGTCCTGGGGTCGACGTCCTCGCGGTAGAGCTCGCGCAGGAAGCGGGACGGTTCGTCGCCGTCGTCGGCGGGGGCCTTGACGGCGGTGACGATCAGCCGTTCCTTGGCGCGGGTCGCGGCGACGTAGAAGAGCCGGCGCTCCTCGCCGAGCAGCGCGCCCGGGGAGAGCGGTTCGGCGAGGCCGTCGCGGCCGATCCGGTCGGCCTCCAGCAGGGAGCCGCGGCGGCGCAGGTCGGGCCAGAGGCCGTCCTGGACGCCGGCCACCACGACCAGGCGCCACTCCAGGCCCTTGGAGCGGTGGGCGGTCATCAGCCGCACCGCCTCGGGGCGCACGGCCCGGACGGTGAGGGTGTCGGCGGCGATGTCCTGGGCTTCGAGTTCGGCGAGCAGGTCGAGGGCGCTGCGGTGGCCGGTGACCTGTTCCTCGGCGCGGGCGGCGGTCTCGAACAGGGCGCAGAGCGCGTCCAGGTCGCGGTCGGCGTTGCGGCCGGCCGCGCCGCCGCGCAGGGCGGCCCGTTCCAGTCGCTCGCGCCAGCGGCGGCTGCCGTCCCACAGCTCCCAGAGCGCCTCCTCGGCGGTGCAGCCGCCGGCCAGCAGTTCGCGGACCTTGCGCAGCAGGGTGCCGAGGTCGCGGGCGCGGCGGGCGTGCGCGGGGTCGAGGGCGACGAGGCGCTCGGGTTCGGCGAGGGCCTCGCGGATCAGTTCGCCGGCCGGGCGCGGGGCGGCGGCGGGACGGCCGTCGGCGCGCAGCGCGGCGCGTTCCTCCTCGCGCAGGGCGCGGCCGAGGCGGCGCAGGTCGGAGCCGTCGAGGCCGCCGAGCGGGCCGGTGAGCAGGGCGTGCGCCAGGTCGGTGGTGAGCGGGTCGGGGGCGTCCGGGTCGCCCTGCTTGTCGCGGGCGGCCTGTTCGGCGCAGACCCGCAGGGCGAGCAGCAGCTGGGCGACGGCCGGCTCCTCGCGCAGCGGCAGGTCGTCGCCGTCGATCTCCAGCGGGACGCCGGCCGCACCGAGGGCCCGCCGTACGCCGGGGATGGAGCGGGCGCCGGCCCGGACGAGCACGGCCATCTCGCCCCAGGGCACGCCGTCCTCCAGGTGGGCGCGGCGCAGCAGGTCGGCGATCGAGTCGAGCTCGGCGCCGGGGGTCGGGTAGGTGTAGACCTCGACCCTGCCGCCTTCGCGGGAGGGCAGCAGGGCGCGGTGCTGGGCGAGCTTGTCGGCGGGCAGCCGGCCCATCGGCATCCGGCGGGCGACCTCCCGGGAGGCGGCGAGCAGCAGGGCGCCGGAGCGGCGGGAGACCCGCAGCACCTTGACCTCGGCGGGGCTGCCGTCGGCCTGCCGGAAGGTCTGCGGGAAGTCGAGGATGCCGTTGATGTCGGCGCCGCGGAAGGCGTAGATCGACTGGTCCGGGTCGCCGACCGCGACGAGGTCGCGTCCGCCGCCGGCCAGCCGGCGCAGCAGCCGGACCTGGGAGGGGTCGGTGTCCTGGTACTCGTCGACGAAGACGACGTCGTAGCGCCGCCGCAGCTGCTCGGCGACGTCGGGGCGCTCGGCGAGCAGCACGGCGCGGTGGACGAGTTCGGCGTAGTCGAGGACGCCGCGCAGGTCGAGCACGTCGAGGTAGTCGGCGAGGAAGTGCGCGGCGGCGGCCCAGTCGGGGCGCTGGACGCCCTGGGCGAAGCGCTCCAGTTCGGCCTCGCCGAGGCCGAGTTCGCGGCTGCGGGCGAGGACGGCGCGGACCTCGTCGGCGAAGCCGCGGGTGGTCAGGCAGGCCCGCAGGTCCAGCGGCCAGGCGATCCGGCCGAGGCCGAGCCTGGCGTCCTCGGCGCCGCCGGCCAGCAGTTCGCGGACCATGACGTCCTGCTCGGGGCCGGAGAGCAGCCGCAGCGGCTCGGCGTAGTCCTCCGGGTCCTGGTGGGCGCGCAGCAGGGCGTAGCAGTAGGAGTGGAAGGTGGTGGCCTGGGGGGCGGCGGCGGAGCCGCCGAGCCGTCCGGACATCCGGTCGCGCAGTTCCGTCGCGGCCTTGCGGCTGAAGGTGAGGACGAGGATCCGCTCGGGGTCGGTGCCGTCCTCGATCCGTCGGGCGACCGCCTCGACCAGGGTGGTGGTCTTGCCGGTGCCCGGCCCGGCCAGCACCAGCAGCGGCCCGCCGGGGTGCTCGACCACGGCGCGCTGGTAGGCGTCCAGCACGGGTGGGTCGGGCTGGACGAGCGGGCTGCGCACGAGCCGGTAGGGGGAGGTCACGACTGGTCCTGGGGTCGAACAGGGGCATGGCGGGGCGGGCCCGCGCGGGGCCCGCCCGTATCGAGCCTACGGTCCCGCCCTGTCAGTCCGGTCCGCGCGGCGGCTGTCGGTCGGCCGGGCTACGGGATCGGCCGGCCGTCCCAGCGGGCCCGCTTGAGGTCGATCCGGGGCGGGTCGGCGAGTTCGCGCAGCGGGGTGCCCTCCTCGCCGTAGTGGTCGAGGGCCCGGTGCTCGTGCCCGGGCAGCAGGCGGCCGTCCGCGCGGACGACCCGCCACCAGGGCACCGGGCCGCCGTACAGGGCCATCACCCGGCCGACCTGCCGGGGGCCGCCCTGGCCGAGGTACTCGGCGACGTCGCCGTAGGTCATCACCCGGCCGGGTGGAATCCGCTCGGTCAGGTCGAGCACCAGTTCGGCGAACGGCGGCAGGGCGTCCGGTAGGCCGTCGTGTGTTGCGTCCGTCACCTGCGGCATTCTTCCCTACGGGGGCGCGCCCGCGGCCCCGTACGTACGATCCGCCGCGCCCGATCCGCCCCCTGTCCCGCACGGGGCGCCGGGGCATGCCACCATCTTCCGGGGCGGTGAGTGGTGATACGAGGACAAGACCAGATGACCGGGACGGCTGACGTGGGCGTGGACGAGGACTCCGACGAGTCCGCTGCCGCCGTGCCGTCGGCGCCCGGGAGCGGGGGCGAGGACCGGCCCGAACCCGGGCCGACGCCGGAAGTCTCCCTGATCAAGGACCGGACGATCAAGACCCCCGCACCCGCGAAGACCCCCGGGCAATCCGGTCCGCCCCAGGCCGAGACCACCGGCGCCCCGGCGCCCGCGGCCCCCGCCGCCCCGCCCGGGGAGCAGGAGCCGTCGGACGAGGCCCCGCACCTGGACGTCGACGAGCCGCTGCTCGCCGCCCGCGCGCACCGCCCGTCCGACCTGATCCGCTTCCTGGCCGGCGTCCTCGGGATCGTCGCCGTCTTCGTGCTGGCCGGCATCGCCACCTCGACCACCACCGGCATCGAGCAGGACATCGCCTCCAACGCGCCGCACTTCTCCGCGGTGTTCTCCACCATCACCGGCCTGCTCTCCAGCGTCGCGGTGCTCGCCGTGCCGCTGGCCTTCGCGGTCGAGCGGCTGATCAAACGCGACGGCCTGCGGGTCGCCGACGGCGTGCTCGCCTCGGTGCTGGCGTACGGCGTCTCGCTCGGCATCGACTGGTGGGTGGCCGAAGGCGCCTCCGACCACATCCGGGACGCGCTGACCCAGCTGCCGCTGGACAGCACCGGCACCCTCACCGACCCGGTGCACGGCTACCTCGCCCCGGTGATCGCCTACATGACCGCCGTCGGCATGTCGAGCAGACCGCGCTGGCGGGTCGCCCTGTGGGTGGTGGTGGTCTTCAGCGGGGTCACCGAGCTGCTCGGCGGCTACACCACCCCGCTGTCGCTGCTGCTCACCGTGCTGACCGGCTGGTCCGTCGCGTACGGCACGCTGTACGCGATCGGCTCCCCCAACATCCGGCCCACCGGCCAGCACCTGATGATCGGCCTGCGCAAGGTCGGCTTCACCCCGGCCGGGGCCATGCGCGCCCCCGACGCCCCCGGCGGCACCCGCCGCTACCAGGTCACCCAGCAGGGCGGCCCCCCGCTGGACGTGCACATCATCGACCGCGAGCAGCAGGCCTCCGGCTTCTTCTACCGGGCCTGGCGCCGGCTGCGGCTGCGCTCGGTGGCGGTGCGCCGCAGCCCCCAGTCGCTGCGCCAGGCACTGGAGCAGGAGGCCCTGATCGCGTACGCGGCGGCCGCCTCGGGCGCCCGCGCGCCGCAGCTGGTCGCCACCTCGGAGCTCGGCCCGGACGCCGCGATCCTGGTGTACGAGAACGTCGAGGGCCGCACCCTGGACGAGCTGGCCGACGAGGAGGTCACCGACCCGGTGATGGCCTCGATCTGGCAGTCGGTGACCGCCCTGCACGAGCGCCGGATCGCCCACCGCCGGCTCACCGGCGAGTCCCTGCTGGTGGTGGACGAGCGGACCGGCTGCCTGGTCAACCTCTCCGGCGGCGACATCGCCGCCACCGACCTGACCCTGCGGATCGACGTCGCCCAGCTGCTCACCACCTTCGCCCTGCGGATCGGCCCGGAGCGCGCCGTCGCCACCGCCAACGCGGTGCTCGGCGCCGAGCGGGTGGCGCAGGCGCTGCCGCTGCTCCAGCCGGTCGGGATGAGCCGCTCCACCCGGGTCGACCTCGCCAAGCTCACCAAGGAGCGCAAGGCCGCCGCCCGGGCCAGGGCGCTGGAGCAGGTCGCGGCCGGCGAGCGCACCCAGGAGCAGGCCGAGGAGGACATCGCGGCGGCCGGCGAGGACCTGCTGAGCCGCATCCGCGGCCAGATCCTCCAGATCGCCCCCGAGGCCCCGATGGCCCCGGCCAAGCTGGAACGGCTGAAGCCGAAGAGCCTGATCATGGTGATCGCGCTCACCTTCGCCGCCTACCTGGCCCTGACCACCATCAAGCCGGCCCAGCTGAAGCTCTCCCAGATGAACTGGGCCTGGGCCGCGGCCGCCCTGCTCGCCGCCGCCTTCAGCTACGTCGCCGCCGCGATGAGCCTGACCGGCTTCGTGCCCGAGAAGCTGCCGTTCCGGCGCACCGTGGCCGCCCAGCTGGCCGGCTCCTTCGTCAAACTGGTCGCCCCCGCCGCGATCGGCGGCATCGCGCTCAACACCCGCTACCTGCAGAAGGCCGGCATCCGCTCCGGCCAGGCGGTGGCCTCGGTCGGCGCCTCCCAGCTGGCGGGCCTGGCCGGGCACCTGCTGCTGCTGTTCAGCTTCGGCCTGATCACCGGCAGCCAGACCAACGGGGACCTCTCCGCCTCCCGGGCGGTGATCATCGGCGTGCTGACCGCCGCCGTGCTCGCCCTGGTGGTGGCCGCCGTCGCGCCGCTGCGCCGGTTCGTGCTGGGCCGGCTGCGCTCGCTGTTCTTCGGCGTGGTGCCGCGGATGCTCGACCTGATGCAGACGCCCAGCAAGCTGGTCACCGGCTTCGGCGGCATCCTGCTGCTGACCCTCTCCTTCACCGCCTGCCTGGACTTCTCGGTGCAGGCCTTCGGCGGCGACGTCAGCTTCTCGGCCGTCGCGGTGGTCTTCCTGACCGCCAACGCGGCCGGCTCGGCGATCCCCACCCCCGGCGGCATCGGCCCGGTCGAGGTCGCCCTGATCGGCGCCCTGACCGTCGCGGACGTCTCCCCCGCGGTCGCCACCCCGGCGGTCTTCCTCTACCGGGCGCTCACCTTCTGGCTGCCGGTGCTGCCGGGCTGGATCTCCTACAACGTGCTCCAGCGCAGGAACGCGCTCTGAGCCGCCCCCGGACACGTGAAGGGCCCGCCGGTCACCTTGGGAATCCAAGGAGCGGCGGGCCCTTCCACGTGCGCGTCCTAGTAGACCGGCTTGTGCGGCTCGATCTGGTTCACCCAGCCGAGCACGCCGCCGCCCAGGTGGACGGCGTTGCCGAAGCCCGCGGCCTTGACCACGGCCAGCACCTCGGCCGAGCGCACGCCCGACTTGCAGTGCAGCACGATCTTCCGGTCCTGCGGCAGCTTCTCCAGCGCGTCGCCCATCAGGAACTCGTTCTTCGGGATCAGCACCGCGCCGGGGATGTTGACGATCTCGTACTCGCCGGGCTCGCGGACGTCGATGAGGTAGATGTCCTCCTTGTCGTCCTGCCACTGCTTGAGCTGCTGCGAGGTGATGGTCGAACCGGCGGCGGCGGCCTGCGCCTCCTCCGACACGACGCCGCAGAAGGCCTCGTAGTCGATCAGCTCGGTGACCGTCGGGTTCTCACCGCAGACGGCGCAGTTCGGGTCCTTGCGGACCTTCACCTGGCGGTAGTTCATCTCCAGGGCGTCGTAGATCATCAGCCGGCCGAGCAGCGGCTCGCCGATGCCGGCCAGCAGCTTGATCGCCTCGTTGACCTGGATCGAGCCGATGGACGCGCACAGCACGCCCAGCACGCCGCCCTCGGCGCAGGAGGGGACCATGCCCGGCGGCGGGGCCTCCGGGTACAGGCAGCGGTAGCAGGGGCCGTGCTCGGCCCAGAACACGCTGGCCTGGCCGTCGAAGCGGTAGATCGAGCCCCACACGTACGGCTTGCCCAGCAGCACCGCGGCGTCGTTCACCAGGTAGCGGGTGGCGAAGTTGTCGGTGCCGTCGACGATCAGGTCGTAGCCGGCGAAGATCTCCAAGACGTTGGAGTTGTCGAGGCGCTCCTCGTGCAGCACCACGTCGACGTACGGGTTGATCTCCTTGACCGAGTCGCGGGCCGACTCCGCCTTGGAGCGGCCGACGTCCGACTGCCCGTGGATCACCTGGCGCTGCAGGTTCGACTCGTCGACCACGTCGAACTCGACGATGCCCAGCGTGCCGACACCGGCGGCGGCCAGGTACAGCAGGGCCGGCGAGCCGAGGCCGCCCGCGCCGACGCACAGCACCTTGGCGTTCTTCAGCCGCTTCTGCCCCGCCATGCCCACGTCCGGGATGATCAGGTGGCGGGAGTACCGGCGGACCTCGTCAACGGTGAGCTCGGCGGCCGGCTCGACCAGGGGTGGCAACGACACGGGGACTCCGATGGGTCTTGTTCGGGTGGCCGGGGCCACCTCGGTGCGGGTTGCTGCTCCGCCACTCGGGTGGCTGTCTAGGCCAACAGTGTCACGCCCCCTCGGTATTCCGAGACAGCCCGTCCGATGGGCGAGACGGGCGGCACCGGATCGTGGAACCCGCGGCCGGGCCCCGGAAGGCGCCCCGGGCCCGTGGC
>NZ_JBHVET010000093.1:0-16768 GCF_042802135.1 Kitasatospora sp. NPDC057512 | reverse complement strand
CCTCACGGACGTGGTGTCCGGGAGGGGCCCGTCGGGGTGCCGGGGTGCGTCAGGCGGTGACGTCCGCCAGGGCGGCCTCGGAGTCGAGGACACCGGCCACGGCCTGGAGGACGGCGGCGATCTTCATCGAGGCCTGGACGACCTCGCGCTCGACGCCGGCCTTGCGCAGCACGGCCTCGTGCGAGTCGAGGCACTGGCCGCAGCCGTTGATGGCCGAGACCGCGAAGCACCAGAGCTCGAAGTCGACCTTCTCGACGCCCGGGGTGCCGATGATGTTCATCCGCAGACCGGCCCGCATCGTGCTGTACTCCTTGTCGGAGAGCAGGTGCAGCGTCCGGTAGTAGACGTTGTTCATCCCCATGATCGCGGCCGCGCCCTTGGCGGCGGTGTACGCCTCCGGGGAGAGGTTGGCCTTGGCCTCGGGCTCCAGCTCGCGCAGCAGGCCGGGGCTGCGGGTGGCCATCGCGCAGGACAGCACGGTGCCCCAGAGCTGCTGGGCGGGGAGGTCGGAGTTGCCGATGACCGAGCCCAGGTTGAGCTTGAGGTCCTTGGCGTAGTCCGGGAGGGCGGCCTTCAGGTCGTCGAGAGCCATGGGTCAGCCCGCCAGCAGGGCCTGGGCGTCGAGGGTGTCCTCGCCCTTGTTCCAGTTGCACGGGCACAGCTCGTCGGTCTGCAGGGCGTCCAGCACCCGCAGGACCTCCTTGGGGTTACGGCCGACGGAGCCGGCGGTGACCATGACGAACTGGATCTCGTTGTTCGGGTCGACGATGAAGACGGCGCGCTGGGCGGTGCCGTCCTCGCCCTCGACGCCGCAGGCGCGCATCAGGTCGTGCTTGATGTCGGCCAGCATCGGGAAGGGCAGGTCGCGCAGGTCCTTGTGGTCCTTGCGCCAGGCGTGGTGCACGAACTCGGAGTCACCGGAGACGCCGAGGATCTGGGCGTCGCGGTCGGCGAACTCGTCGTTCAGCTTGCCGAACGCGGCGATCTCGGTCGGGCAGACGAAGGTGAAGTCCATCGGCCAGAAGAAGACGATCTTCCACTTGCCCTCGTAGGTCTTGTGGTCGATGTCGGCGAAGGCGCTCGCGGCATCCAGGTCGACACAGGCCTTGAGGTCGAACTCGGGGAACTTGTCACCGATCGTGAGCACGTTCGCTTCTCCTGAAGTGAGGTGAGGGGAGCTTTGTCCGGAATCCGGACACCACTCACAGTTCCACATCGTGGACTGATCAGGGAAATAGCTACACTGGATGTGTCTGATCGGAGATTGTTATCAGTACCGAATCCCCCACGTCGCGGCCGGGTTCCCGTAGGAACAGCGGCACCAGGACCGACCCGACTGTGGCGAGCGCCACAGTCCGCAGCCCGCGCACTCCGACTGTCGCCCAGCTGCGGGCCTTCGTCGCGGTGGCCGAGCACCGGCACTTCCGGGAGGCCGCCGCCGCCACCGGGACCAGTCAGCCCGCGCTGTCCGGGGCGGTCGCGGCGCTGGAGGAGTCGCTGGGCGCGCAGCTGGTCGAGCGTACGACGCGCAAGGTGATTGTCACCCCATTGGGGGAGCGCGTGCACCAGCACGCCCGCCGGGTGCTCGCCTCGCTACAGGCCCTCACCGAGGAGGTCGAGGCCGCCCGCCGCCCGTTCACCGGGCCGTTGCACCTGGGGGTCATCCCGACCGTCGCGCCCTACCTGCTGCCCACCGTGCTGCGGCTGGTCCGCGACCGCTTCCCGGACCTGGAGCCGCACGTCCACGAGGAGCGCACCCCCTCGCTGCTGGAGGGCCTGGCCGCCGGGCGGCTGGACGTCCTGCTGCTCGCGCTGCCGGCCGGCGGGACCTCGCCGACCAGGGACATCCCGCTGTTCGACGAGGACTTCGTCCTGCTCACCCCGCCCGCCCACCCGCTCGCCGGTCGGATCGACGTGCCGCGCGACGTGCTGCTCGACCTGGACGTCCTGCTGCTGGAGGAGGGCCACTGCCTGCGCGACCAGGCGCTGGACATCTGCCGCGAGGTCGGCGCCGACCCGGCGGGCTCGACCACCCGCGCGGCCGGCCTGTCCACCCTGGTCCAGCTGGTCGCCGGCGGCCTCGGGGTGACCCTGCTGCCCGCCACCGCGCTGGACGTCGAGGCCGGGCGCACCGACCGGCTGGCCGCCGTGCGCTTCGCCGCCCCGGCGCCCGGCCGCCGGATCGGGCTGGCCGTCCGGCCGGGCTCGGCCCGCAGCGCCGAGTACGAGCGCTTCGCGGCCGCGCTGCGCGAGGTGCTGGTCGAGCTGCCGGTCCGGATCGTCTCCTAGGGCCCGTCCAGGCTCAGAGCCCGTCCCGGTCCCCGTGCCAGCCAGGCTCGGGGCGGGCGGCCGGAGTGCCCAGGCAGAGCCCGACCGTCGTCGCGACCAGCAGCTCCAGCGCCTCCAGGGTGTCCGGGTCGGGCCGGTCGCCGGGGTTGCGCAGGGTCAGGTGGCGGGCCGTCAGGCCGTCGAAGCCGCCGAGGAAGTGGACGGCGATCCGGCGGGCGGGCAGCGCCAGGGTCAGGCCGTGGGCGGCCGCGAGGGCGCTGAGCATCTCGACGGCGGTGCCCTCGATGTCGTGCTGCATCTCCAGCATGATCTCCCGCATGTCCGGGTCGCGCAGCGCCAGCGCCCCGAACTCGCTCAGCAGCACGCAGTGCCCGTGCTCGCCGGTGGCGGCCTCCCAGAGCGCCCGCACCAGGGTGCGGACCTGCTCGCCGAACGCGCCGTCGCCCGGGGAGGCGGCGCGGACCTCGCCGACGAAGTCGGAGGTCAGCCGCTCGACGACCGCCCGGTAGAGGTCCTTCTTGGTGCCGAAGGTGTAGTGCACCGTCGCCTGCGCGACGCCCAGCTCGGCCGCGATCGCGCGGGTGCTGCCGGCCGCGATCCCCTCCCTGGTCATCAGGTCGATGGCGGCCTGGACCAGTTGCGGTCGGCGTTCGGAGGCGGGGACGTGTGCCATCCCGCCAGGGTAGCGCCACGGTCGGGCAACTGTGTCACACGATCTTGTCGGCCAACTTTGTCACTCGACAAAGTTGGGTCTACGGTGGGACACGACCTGCCCTGACCGACCCGAGGGACCGCCGATGGCCACGTACCTGTACCGACTGGGCCGCTTCTGCTTCCGACGACGGCGGGCCGTCGTCGCCGTCTGGATCGCCCTGCTGATCGCCGTCGGCGGGGCCGCGGGCGCCTTCGCCGGCAAGACCACCGACGAGTTCAAGGTCCCGGGCACCGAGGCACAGGCCACCCTGGACCGGATCAAGGACACCTTCCCGGCACAGGGCCACGGCTCCGCGCAGGTCGTCTTCGCCGCCGGCGCCCCCGGCGGCATCGGGACGCCCGAGGCGGGCCGGGCGGTCGGCGAGGCCGTCGCCCGGATGGCCCAGGTGCCGGGCGTGGCCGCGGTGCCCGACCCGTACGCCACCGGCGCGCTCTCGCCGGACGGGAAGGTCGCGATCGCGCTGGTCTCCTTCGACCACAAGCTCGCGGACGTCACCGACCGGCAGCGCGAGGCCGTGAAGGCCGCCGCCGAGCCGGCCCGGGCGGCCGGGCTGGAGGTGGCCTTCGGTGGCGACGCCTACAACACCATGGCCCAGATCGAGGGCGGCAGCGAGGCGATCGGCCTGGTGGTGGCCGGGGTGGTCCTGGTGGTCACCCTCGGCACGCTGGTCGCCGCCGGACTGCCGCTGCTGACCGCGCTGGTCGGCGTCGGCGTGACGATGGCCGGCCTGCTGGCGCTCACCGGCTCCTTCGAGATCATCACCACCGCGCCGGTGCTGGCGCTGATGGTCGGCCTCGCGGTCGGCATCGACTACGCGCTGTTCATCCTCTTCCGGTACCGCCGCCACCTGGACGAGGGCCTGGAGCCGGAGGAGGCCGCCGCCCGGGCCACCGCGACCGCCGGCAGCGCCGTCGTCTTCGCCGGTCTGACCGTGGTCGTCGCGCTCGCCGGGCTCTCCGTCGCGGGCGTCCCCTTCCTCACCGTGATGGGCCTGGCCGCCTCCGCGGCCGTCGTGGTGGCCGTCCTGGTCGCGATCACGCTGCTGCCCGCCGTGCTGGGCTTCACCGGCCGCGCCATCGACCGGCTGCCGGTCTGGAAGCGGGCCCTGACCACCAACGGCCGCACCACCCTGGGCGAGCGCTGGGGCCGCTTCGTGGTCCGCCGTCCGCTGCCCGTCCTGCTGGTCGGGCTGGCCGGGCTGGGCGCCCTGGCGGTGCCCGCCGCGAGCCTGAACCTCGGCCTGCCGAGCGGCGGTTCGCAGGCCGCCGGGACGGACCCGCGCAAGGCGTACGACCTGGTGGGCGAGGCCTTCGGGCCGGGCTTCAACGCTCCGCTGGTGGTCGTGGTGGACGCCCACGGCGCGCCGCGGCCCGAGCAGGCGGTGCAGGGCGTGGCCGCGAAGCTCCAGACCCTCGACGGCGTGGCGACGCTGCTGCCGCCGACCGTCGACCAGGCGAGCGGCACCGCGCTGGTGACCGTCATCCCGCGGACCGGACCGGACCACGAGGACACCAAGGCGCTGGTCAACGAGATCCGCGGCCAGAAGGCGGAGCTCAGGGCGGCGACCGGCGCGGACATCGCCGTCACCGGCACCACGGCCGCCAACATCGACGTCTCCACCAAGCTCGGCCAGGCGCTGCCGCCGTTCCTCGCGGTGATCGTCGGGATCGCGGTGGTGCTGCTGGCGCTGGCGTTCCGCTCGGTGCTCGTCCCGCTCAAGGCGGTGGCCGGCTTCCTGCTCAGCATCACCGCCTCGCTCGGCGCGGTGGTCGCGGTCTACCAGTGGGGCTGGCTGGACGGGCTGATCGACGTGCCCAAGGTCGGGCCGGTGGTGAGCTTCGTGCCGATCCTGCTGATCGGCGTGCTGTTCGGGCTGGCGATGGACTACGAGCTGTTCCTGGTCTCCGGGATGAAGGAGCAGCACGTCCACGGGGCGGCGCCGCGCGAGGCGGTCGTCGGCGGGGTGAAGAACGGCGCCCGGGTGGTCACGGCGGCCGCGCTGATCATGGTGGCGGTGTTCGGCTCGTTCGTCTTCGGCCACGACCCGATCGTCCAGCCGATCGGCTTCGCCCTCGCGGTGGGCGTGCTGGTGGACGCCTTCGTGGTGCGGATGGCGCTGGTGCCGGCCGCGATGGCGCTGTTCGGCAGGGCCGCCTGGTGGTTCCCGAAGCGGCTGGAGAAGGTCGTGCCGAAGGTCGACATGGAGGGCGAGCAGCTGATCGCCGAGTTGGAGGAGCGGTCGGCGCGGGAGCCCGCCCGGGTCTGAGACCCGAGGGCAGGTCCGGGCGTCCGGCAGGATCCGTTCCCGCCGGGCGCCGTCAGGTCTGGACGGGCAGCCGCTGCTCGAACCAGACCACCTTGCCGGTGCCCAGCCTGGTCGCGCCCCAGCGGTCCGCGCACCGGGCGACTATCTGCAGTCCGCGCCCGCGTTCGTCCTCCGGCCCGGTGCGGCGCGGGCGCGGCAGCAACGGGCTGTCGTCGCCGACCTCGCAGCGCAGCCGGGTGGTGCGCACCAGGCTCAGGGTGACCGGCCGGGTCGCGTGCTGGACGGCGTTGGTCACCAGCTCGCTGACCATCAGCTCGGTCGCCTCGCTGAGCTCGTCCAGCCCCCAGCGGCGCAGCGTGTGCGCGGCCAGCCGGCGGGCCCGGCCCGGCGTCTCGTTGCGCGGCTGGAGGTACCAGTGCGCGACGTCCCCGGCCGGGATGCCGTCGAAGCAGGCGCCGAGCAGCGCGATGTCGTCGCCCCGGTCGCCGGGCGGCAGGATCCGCAGCGCCTCCTGGCACAGCTGCTCGGGGGACTGCCAGCGGGCGGCGGCGATCCGGGTGCGCAGCACCTCCAGGCCGTCGCTGATCGGGCGGGTGCGGGTCTCCACCAGGCCGTCGGTGAACAGCAGCAGCGCCGAGCCGGGCGGCGCGGGCAGTTCGACGGAGTTGAAGTCCACCCCGCCGACGCCGATCGGCGCCCCGGAGTCCAACTCGACCAGTTCGGCGGTGCCGTCCGGGCGGACCAGCACCGGCGGGACGTGCCCGGCGTTGGCCATCACCACCCGGTTGGCGATCGGGTCGTACACCGCGTAGACGCAGGTGGCCAGGTGCTGTTCGCGGCCGAGCCGCTGGGCCTGCTCGTCCAGGTGGTAGAGCACCTCGTGCGGCGGCAGGTCGAGGGCGGCCAGGGTCTGGGCGCTGGTGCGCAGCTGGCCCATGATGGCGGCCGAGGTGAGCGAGTGGCCCATCACGTCGCCGACGATCAGGGCGACCCGGTTGCCGGGCAGCGGGACGGCGTCGTACCAGTCCCCGCCGACCTGCGCGCCGCGCTCACCGGGCAGGTAGCGCTGGGCGATCCGGACGCCGTGCGACTGCGGCAGGCGCAGCGGCAGCATGCTGCGCTGGAGCTCGTTGGCGATCTCCCACTCGCGGGCGTAGCGCAGCGCGGTGTCCACGGCCAGCCCGGCCTGGGTGGCGAGGTGCGCCGCGGTCGCGGTGTCCGCGGCGTCGAAGACCGGGCGGCCGGTGCGTTCGGGAGGGCGGCGGATCAGTATCAGCAGCCCGAGCACGGCCTTGCGGCCGCGCAGCGGCAGGGCGAGGACGGAGGTGCCGGCGGCCAGCCGGGCCACCCCGCGGGTGCCGTACAGCTCGCGCAGCAGCGTCTCGGCGCGCTCGGCGGAGGGGGTGCCGAGGACGGCGGGGTCGGCGGGGCGGCGGCTCAGCAGGGCGTGGGCGAGTGCCCCGCCGCGGGTCACCGGGGTGGCCGGGCCGCCGTCGGCGGTCGAGCGGGCGCCGTAGCGGGAGCGGCGCCGGTCGTCCATGCCGCTCGGGCGGCCGCGGCGGCCGATCCGGGTGCCGGTGCTGTGGTGTATCCGCAGCTCCTCCGGGAAACCGGGTTCGCGTTCGACGTTGGGCAGCGGGTCGCGCAGGTGGATGACGGCGGCGTCGGCGAGCGTCGGGACCAGCACCCGGCCGATGTTGCGCAGTGTCGCGGCGAGGTCGAGGGCGCTGTTGATCCGCCGGGTCGCCGAGTCGAGGTACGCCAGGCGGTCCGCCATCTCGGTGCGCTCCGGTCGTGCGCCCGTCCGTCGCGCGGCGGCCGGGGCCGCGGCCAGGGTCGGGGCCGGTGTCGGGCCCGCTGTCGCGGCCGGGACCTGGCGGCGCTGGCCCGGGACGGCGGGCGGCTGCTCCGCCTCGGTCTTGAGCTGGTCGCGCACGGCTGCCTGTCCTGGATTCGGTGTGGTCGGTGAGCTGTTCTGTTGCGCCGGCCACGGGTGCGGCCGGTCCTGTCCCGGTTCGATCAGCCGACGCGTCGACAGCACAGGAACAGCTGTTCCTCCGGCGGCAGCGAGGTGCTGGCCGGTGCGTACGGATGCCCCGAGCACTCCTCGACGGCGAAGCCGGCCGAGACCAGAACCCGCTCCAGATCCTCCCTCAGATACCCACTGATCCGCAGCTCTCTGCCAAGGAACGGAAGCGGAACGTGATCCAGGTCCGCCTCGACCATACCGAGCGCCAGCAGTCCGGCCGGCCGCAGGAGTTCGCGCAGCTGCCCCAGCACGGTCGGGATCTCGTCCTGCGGCAGCAGGATCAGCGAGAAGAACGCGGTGATCGCGGCGAAGCGGCCCCGGCCCTCCGACCCCAGGTCGGGGGCGTTCCAGACCCGGTCCGCCCGCTCGGTGGCCAGATCGTACAGGTCGATCCGATGGAACACCGGCGGAAACCCGCCCGGGAAGACGGTGCGCCGGGCCAGCGTGAGCATCCCGTCGGAGAGGTCCGCGCCGGTCACCCGCAGACCGGCCGCGGCCAGCTGGCGGACGGTCGGGTCACCGGTGCCGCAGCCCACGTCCAGCACCCGGGCGCCCGGTTCGAGCTCGGTGAGCAGCCGCCGGCCGCAGGCCAGCTGGCCGTCCTTGGCCGGGAAGGCCTCGCCGTACCCGGCGCCGATGGTGTCGAAGGCGACCGCCTGCAGCGCCCGGGCCGCCCGCCGCCGCCGTACCTCGGGCTCGTCGTCGCCGGCGTCCTCGCCGACGGGGAACGGGTCGGATATCTGTCCGGTCGTCACGTTGCGAGGCACCCTTCCACCCGTGGCCTCCGGTGGCTCCTCCGCGGCCCCGAGGGCCGCTGCCGGTGGCGGTACGTCACGCTCTCCGCACCACACGGACGGACTGCACCCCGACGCGTTTCCGGCCGACACTCGTGTGCGTACTGGCATCTGAGAATATGCGTGATCACTGCGCCATGGGGTCCGTTTCCGGCCAACTCGCCGTGCTTGGGCCGTTGTGGCCCGGGTTGCGGAAGCACGAGGGTGCGGGCGGGGTTGTGCGCGCGGCCCCGCACGCCGGACGATGCGCCCGGGTGAGGTCGATGACCTGGGGTTTCTTCCACTAGCGGGCTGACTATCGGACGTTTATCGAACGTCAATCGGCGCGGTGCACAGTGGAGTCCAGCGCCGGGGAAGCGTTGAGGGCGCTCCCGCAGCCGGGGGGCTGCGGGGGCGCCGACGCGCGGAACGGGGGAGGTTGTCCGTGGGGGAGCGGAAGCCTTACGGCGCGGGGGGAGAGAAGGGCTCGGTGTGCTGCTGGGAGATGAGGTCCGCCACGGGGGAGGCCTCAGGCACACCGAGCCGTGTGAAGATCGCATGGGCCTCTTGGAGGCAGGCGAGTCCACGAGCCGGCTGGGCGAGCGCCAACAGGGCCTCGCCCAGCGCGGCGTTCGCCAGGCCCTGGCAGTAGGCGGAGTCCATCTCCTGCCCGAGCGCCAGCGACTCGCCGGCCGCCGAGGCCGCCTCGGAGTGCTGGTCGGCGACGAGCAGGGCGGAGGCCAGCCGGGCCAGGGTGTAGCCCTCCCACAGCGGGTCTCGCTGGGCCCGGTACAGCCGGTGCGCCTCCCGCAGGTGCGGGACGGCCTCGGCACCGGAGAGCACCACGCCCAGCTGGTAGAGGGTCTGGGCGAGCAGCGGGCCGTTCTTGGAGGCCCGGGCGGCGGCGACGCCTTCCCCGGCGGACCGGATCGCCGTCTCGGTCATGCCGAGGCGGTGCTGCACCCGGGCGATGTTGCTGACGATCCGCGCTTCCCCGAACGCCGTGCCGACCTGCCGGTTGATGGCCAGGGCCTGTTCGAGGAAGGGCAGGGCCTCGGCCGGACGGTTCCCCACGCTCAGGATCACGCCCAGCGTGTTGGCCGTGGCCAGCAGCAGGACCGACGGGTCGTCCGGAGCCTGGTGGTCGAGGCTGTGCCGCAGTGAGTGCTCGGCGTTCTGGAAGTCGCTGGTGACGGCATTCAGGGCGCCGAGGGCGAAATGGACCCGCGCGAGTGCGGCGGAGTCGCCGCGCTGCCCCGCCGCGTGGCCGAGGGTCTCCAGGATCGGCCGCACCTGGGGACCGTGGGTGGGGTCGGGGCCGAGGCCGTACAGCAGGATCAGCAGGTCGATCGCCGCGTGCTGGGCGCTGCTGGGCCCGTTCGCCGCCGCGGCCATGGCGTTGAGCAGCAGGGCCCCCTCGGTCCGGAGCCAGTCCTGGGCGGAGCCGCTGGTCGGCAGGCCCATTCCCGGTGAGGAGGGCGTGGCCAGCAGCTCGGGCTCGGTGTCGTCCGGTTCGATGGTCCGGGCCGCGTTGCGGACGGTCGGGATCAACAGGTCCAGCAGCCGCGACACCGCCCGCTCCTGCTCCCCGGTGTCCCCGATCCGCTCGTTCTGCCGCTGGGCGTAGAGCCGGAGCAGGTCGTGGTAGCGGTAGCGGCCGGGGGTGAAGCACTCCAGCATGTTCGCCTCGACCAGCGCCTCGGCGAGGTCCTCGGCGGTGTACTCGTCCACCCCGAGCAGCGCTGCGGCGGCGGCCAGCGGGACGTCGGGGGAGTCGATCAGGGCGAGCAGCCGAAAGGCGCGGGCCTCGTCCACGGACAGCTGTCCGTAGCCGAGCCCGATGGTGGTCTCCACGGCGAGGTTGCCGAGCTGGAGCTCGTCCAGCCGCCGGCGCTGGTCGGCTAACCGACGGGCCAGGTCGGAGACGCTCCAGCGCGGGCGGCTGGCCAGCCGGGCGGCGGCGATGCGCACGGCCAGCGGCAGGAAGCCGCAGGCGGTGACGACCTTCATGGCCGCCTCCGGCTCGGCGGCCACCCGCTGCTCCCCGACGATCGCCGAGAACAGCGCCAGCGCCTCCTCCGGGGTCAGTTCCTCGACGTCGAACAGCTGGGCGCCGGGGATGCCGGCCAGCCGGGACCGGCTGGTGGCGAGCACCGCGCAGCCGGAGACCCCGGGGATGAGCGGCCGGATCTGGTCGGCGTCGCGCGCGTTGTCGAGCAGGATCAGCATCCGGCGGCTGGCGAGCAGCGAACGGTAGAGGGCGGCGCGCTGTTCCAGCGAGTCGGGGCTCTCCGCGACGCCGAGGGCGTGCAGGAAGTCGCCCAGCACGACCACCGGGTCCGCGGGCGAGGAACCGGCTCCGCGCAGGTCGACGTACAGCTGTCCGTCCGGGAACTCGGCGCGGACGCGGTGGGCGACGTGCACGGCGAGGGTGGTCTTGCCGACGCCGCCGATGCCCGCCAGCGAGGTCACCACCACGGCCTGGCCGGTGGCGTTCATCAGGACCGCGGAGAGGTCGCCCACCAGATTCGAACGGCCACTGAAGTCGGAGACGTCAGCCGGGAGTTGGGCCGGAGCGGGGGGTGCGGCCGGGCCGTCCTCCCGAGCGGCGGGAGCGGGTACGGCCGGGAGGGTGAGCGCCGGATCGGCCGCGAGGATGCGATTGTGCATCGAGGACAGGCCGACGCCCGGTTCCACCCCGAGCTCCTCGATCAGGAGCTTGCGGGTGTCGGTGTAGACGCCGAGTGCCTCGGCCTGGCGTCCGCAGCGGTACAGCGCCAGCATCAGCAGCTCGCGCAGACGCTCGCGCAGGGGATGCTCGGTCGTCAGTTTGTTGAGCTCGATGACGATCTCGGCGTGCAGGCCGATGTCCAGGGCGGCGGCGCACAGCTCCTCGGCGGCGTCGACCTGGCGCTCGCCGAGCCGCAGCCGCTGGGTGTCGGCGTAGGGGCCGGGGATGCCGGTGAGCGGGCGGCCGCTGAACAGGTCCAGCGCCTGGGTCAGCAGTCGGTGCGCCTCGTGCTTGTCGCCCGAGGTGCGGGCGGCCGCGGCGTCGGCGGAGAGCCGTTCGAAGATCGCCAGGTCGAGAGCCTCGCCGGGGATGCGCAGGGCGTAGCCGTCGGCGACCGAGACCAGGAGCTCGGCGGGGCGGCGGACCTCCCGGCGGGGCTCGATGACCGAGCGCAGACGGGAGACGTACGTGCGGAGTGCGGCCACGGCCTGAGCCGGGGGCCGCTCGCCCCAGAGCGAATCGACCAGGTCCTGCGTGGTGACCGGGCGCCCGGAGTGCAGCAGGAGAGTGGTCAGAACGGCCTGTTGCTGGGGGGACCCGAGGGAGAGGGGCTTGCCGTCGAGCCAGGCCTGGACCGGACCGAGGACTTGGAAGCGCAGCGCAGGGGTCTGCGGCGTCTCCCGAAACTCCATGAAGTCCCCCGATGGCCTGTGGTGTTGATTCCGTGAAAGGGCGCTCGGCGGTCCGCCGCGGTGCTTCAGCTTAGGCGGACGCCCGACTCTGCCGGACGGCACCGCAAGCCGCACGATGTTTATCGGACATTTAATCAACCCTACGATACTGTCCCCGCGCCCGCGCCACGAAGGTCGGGCTGAACACATTTGATGACCGAAAGGCGGCCGCCCAATGGCCAACGACCAGAGCGAGACCCCGGTGCTGTCGACGCCCGAGAACGGGACGAAGACCGAGGCTCCGGCCGCCGCTGTGGAGGCGGGCAAGGCTGTCGAGGACGCGGTGGCCGTGTCTTCGAACCCGGCCGAGTACACCGCGCCGACCGACGAGCAGAAGGACGCGTTCGAGAACGGCACGTTCGGCGACGAGGGCGAGTACATCGAGCAGCCCACCGCGCCGGCCACGGGCAAGCCGGGCAAGACGTACGAGCCGGAGAACATCATCATGGGCCACCCGTAAGCGGGTCACGGCCCCGGTGCCCCCGCGCCCCCGTCCGGGCGCGGGGGCGCGGTCGGTTATGGGCACGCCAATTCCCCGCCGGTGTCGACCGGTGGCCGAAACGCACCGCCGGTGCACTCATGGTGACCGGCGATATCCGTAACGTGCCCGACGGCGGCCGGGACACGTTCCGGAATTACCGATTCACCCGGGGGTATTGCGGTGGTCGGAATGCCGCCGTTTGTCTGCGTTTTGCCGAAATTGGCGGGGAAGATCGCATTCGGCTGAATCGCCGGTCCCTGATCCGGGGGCGGGGGCGACGTGGTGCGGTTCCGCGGCCCATTCCCGGCCGCCGCCCTCGGGGCGCAGGTAGTGCTCGCCGCCGATGGTGTCCATGTAGACGCCGGTGCGTCCGGTCCTCCGGTCGAGGACGAGTTCACCCACGTGGGGCCGGTAGGCCGGGGCGTTGCGCTGTCGGGTGCTCACCGTGCTGCTCCTCGCTCTGGTCGGCGACTGGCCAGCATCTCTAGAGAAGCTAATATCTCTAGAGATGTCAACGGTCGTATCTCCTTACCGGCGACCGCGGGCACGCCTACGATTTGTCCCAGGCAGAGGGAGCGGCGATGACCGGCAGCAATGGCGACAAGCGGCCCAAGTACCAGCGGATCGCCGAAGCGCTGAAGGAGGCCGTCGACACCGGCCGGTACCGCGCTGGCGACCGGCTGCCCGGCGAGAACGACCTCATGGACGAGTACGGCGTGGCCCGGATGACCGCCCGCCAGGCGCTGGGCGTGCTGCAGAGCGAGGGCATCGCCGAGGCGCGCCGCGGCGCCGGGGTGTTCGTCCGGGACTTCCGGCCGCTGCGCCGGCGCGGCATCCAGCGGCTGGCGCAGGGGCAGTGGGGGTCGGGCCGGTCGATATGGTCGGCGGACATCGACAACCGCAGCCTGGTGGTCGACCAGGTGTCCGTCACCGAGCAGGGCGCGCCCGAGCACGTGGCCCGGGTGCTCGGGGCCGACCCGGGCGCCCCGATGTGCGTGCGGCACCGCCGCTTCGTCCTGGACGGCAAGCCGGTGCTGCTCTCGACCTCCTACCTGCCCGCCGTACTGGTCTCCGGCACCGCCATCACCCGCGAGGACACCGGCCCCGGCGGCACCTACGCCCGGCTCGCCGAGATCGGCGCCAAGCCCGTGCACTTCCGCGAGGAGGTCCGCTCCCGGATGCCCAGCGCCGACGAGTCCGCCCGCCTGGAGCTGTCCGCCGGCACCCCGGTCATCCTGATCTGCCGCACCGCCTTCGCCGACGAGGGCCAGGTCGTCGAGCTCAACGAGATGATCCTGGACGCCGCCTCCTACGTCCTGGAGTACGACTTCGACGCCTGAGCCGGGTGGGTCGGCCCGCGGTTGCTACTGGTAGTGGTAGCGGGCCTTGAGGATCTTCACCTCCTTCTCGTCCGCCCGGTACACCAGTCGGTGTTCGTCGTCGATCCGCCGCGACCAGTAGCCCGCCAGGTCGCCCTTCAGTGGCTCGGGCTTCCCGATGCCGTCGAAGGGGTCCCGCTGGATCTCGCCGATCAGTCGGGTGATCCGCTGAGCCATCTTCCGGTTCGACCCGAGCCAGAACAGGAAGTCCTCCCAGCCGTCGGGGTCGAAATGGACGCTCCTCACACCTCACCCGCCAGCGCTTCCAGTTCCTCCATGGTCCTGGTGACGCCGGGGTGGCCGGCCTTGTCGCGGGCGACGGCTTCCATGAGCCGCTGCGCGTTGGCGGGGGAGCGCAGGAGGTAGATCGTCTCCTGCCAGGAGTCGTAGTCCTCCGCGGACATCAGGACGGCGTCCCCACCCTTGGAGGTGATCCTTATCGGCGCGTGGTCGTCGTTGACCTTCTTGATCAACGGGAAGAGCTGCGTGCGCGCCTCGCTCGCACTGATCGCCATGGGACGGCCTTCCACTCGGGTACCGGATGTCCGTACCGCAATGGTACGAGTATCCGGTACCGGATGCCATGCGACAGGCGAACGAAGACCGCCCCGGGCGCGGGGCGGCCGGGGCGGTTCGGGGGCGTGCGGGCTGCTGCCGCGCGCGGGGTTACTCCTTGGAGCGGACGCGCAGGCTGGTGATCAGCGGGCCCTCGGTGGTCTCGCGGAAGAAGTCGTTGCCCTTGTCGTCGACGACGATGAAGGCCGGGAAGTCCTCGACCTCGATGCGCCAGACCGCCTCCATGCCGAGCTCGGCGTACTCCAGCACCTCGACCTTCTTGATGCAGTCCTGGGCGAGGCGGGCGGCCGGGCCGCCGATCGAGCCGAGGTAGAAGCCGCCGTGCCGGGCGCAGGCGTCGGTGACCTGCTTGCTGCGGTTGCCCTTGGCGAGCATGACCATCGAGCCGCCGGCCGCCTGGAACTGGTCGACGTAGGAGTCCATCCGGCCGGCCGTGGTGGGGCCGAAGGAGCCGGAGGCGTAGCCCTCGGGGGTCTTGGCCGGGCCCGCGTAGTAGACCGGGTGGTCCTGGAGGTACTTGGGCATGCCCTCGCCGGCGTCCAGGCGCTCCTTGATCTTGGCGTGGGCGATGTCGCGGGCGACCACCAGGGTGCCGGTGAGCGAGAGTCGGGTCTTCACCGGGTACTTGGACAGCTCGGCGCGGATCGCGGACATCGGCTGGTTGAGGTCGACGCGCACCACGTCGTCGTCCAGGTGCTCGTCGGTGGTGTCCGGCAGGTACTTCGCCGGGTCGGTCTCCAGCTGCTCCAGGAAGACGCCCTCGGCGGTGATCTTGCCGAGCGCCTGGCGGTCGGCGGAGCAGGAGACCGCCATCGCGACCGGCAGCGAGGCGCCGTGGCGGGGCAGGCGGACCACGCGCACGTCGTGGCAGAAGTACTTGCCGCCGAACTGGGCGCCGATGCCGATCTTCTGGGTCAGCTCGGTGACCTTGGCCTCCAGCTCCAGGTCGCGGAAGCCGTGGCCGGTCTTGGCGTCGCCCGAGGTCGGCAGGTTGTCCAGGTAGTGCGCCGAGGCGTACTTGGCGGTCTTCAGCGCGAACTCGGCGCTGGTGCCGCCGATCACGATGGCCAGGTGGTACGGCGGGCAGGCCGCGGTGCCCAGCGAGCGGATCTTCTGCTCCAGGAACGAGAGCATGCTCGCCTCGTTCAGGATGGCCTTGGTCTCCTGGTACAGGTACGACTTGTTGGCGGAGCCGCCGCCCTTGGCCATGAACAGGAACTTGTACGCGTCGCCGTCGGTGGCGTACAGCTCGATCTGGGCAGGCAGGTTGTTGCCGGTGTTCTTCTCGTCCCACATGGTCACCGGGGCCATCTGGGAGTAGCGCAGGTTGAGCCTGGTGTACGCGTCGTACACGCCGCGCGCGATGGCGGAGTCGTCGCCGCCCTGGGTCAGCACGTTCTGGCCGCGCTTGCCCATGACGATCGCGGTGCCGGTGTCCTGGCACATCGGGAGGATGCCGCCGGCCGAGATGTTGACGTTCTTCAGCAGGTCGAGCGCGACGAAGCGGTCGTTGGGGCTGGCCTCCGGGTCGTCCAGGATGCGGCGCAGCTGGGCGAGGTGGGCGGGGCGCAGGTAGTGCGAGATGTCGTGCATCGCCTCGGCCGTCAGCAGCCGCAGCGCCTCGGGCTCGACCTGGAGGAAGGTGCGACCGCCGGCCTCGAAGGTGGAGACGCCCTCGGAGGTGAGCTTGCGGTACGGGGTCGGGTCAGCGCCCAGGGGGAGCAGGTCGCTGTACTCGAAGTCTGGCGTGGGAGCCATCGGGGCGGTCCTTAGGGGTCCAGTGGTCCGGCTGCGTCGGCGAAGCACCATCCAGGGTAGGACCCGCCGGAAGTCGGCATGCGGACAGGGCAGCCTTGCGTGACCGGGCTCACTCGCGCAGGAGTGCGAGCGACTAGGCTGACCCCCGTGGACAACTCGCCGTCGCACGACGATTCGGGGCAGCCGCCGGTGCCGGCGCCCGTACCGATGACCAAACCCGAACCCAAGCCCGAGACCAGACCCGAACTCAGGCCCGAGGCCGGGGCCGCGGCCCCGGCGCGGCCGCACGCGCCGGCCGCGGAGGCGGAGCTGCGCGTCTCCGACGCCGACCGCGAGAAGGTCGCGGAGCTGCTGCGCGACGCCTACGCCGAGGGCCGCCTGGACGCGGACGAGCACGCCGAGCGGATCGAGGCCGCGTACGCCTCGAAGACCTTCGGCGACCTCGCGCCGCTGACCCGGGACCTGCCGGCCCGCCCGCTGTCCTTCGAGAAGCAGCCGCTGAGCGCCCCGCAGGGGCCGCCGCCGCCGCAGCCGGCGCGCCAGGAGGCCCCGACGGTGGTGGCGATCTTCGGCGGCGCGTCCCGCAAGGGCCGCTGGCGGGTGGGCTCGCACCTGAGCGCCTTCACCGCGTTCGGTGGCGTGGACATCGACCTGAGCGACGCCGTGTTCGAGTCTCCCGAGGTGGAGATCACGGTGACGGCGATCTTCGGCGGGGTCCAGATCCGGGTCCCGGAGAACGTGAGCCTGCAAGGGTCCGGCATCGGCATCTTCGGCGGTTTCGACGTCCGCGAGCAGACCGCGGCGGACCCGTACGCTCCGGTTGTCCGGGTCAAGGGCCTTGCGCTGTTCGGCGGTTGCGAGGCCAAGCCGCGCCGCGGCAAGAAGCTGAAGGAGTGGGTGCGCCGTCAACTCGGCACCGACTGACCGCCGTTGACCTGCGAAGTGCCCGGGCGGGGGGCAACTCCCGGCCGGGGCCGCGGCGGTGCGGCCAGTGCTCGGCGGAGTCGATTTCGTGCAGGGGGCATGAATAGCGGGCGAGC
>NZ_JBHVET010000092.1:0-16774 GCF_042802135.1 Kitasatospora sp. NPDC057512 | reverse complement strand
GCGCCCACTTCGACACCACCACCAGACCAAGCCGCCGCCCCACCCGCATCCACACACTCTGCACCCAACACGGCATCCCAACAGCGGCCTGAGCCCGACCTAGATCAAATACTTCGCCAGCAGAGTCGGCCTGCCGACTTCCCACTCCACTCCCCACCACCCCACCCAGCAGAGCGGAGCGGGGGTGCTGGGAGTGCCACACGCAGAGAGTCGATCCTTTCGACTTCTCACTCGCCCACCCACGCGCCCCCGCCCAGCAGCTCGGGTGGGGTGACGACCCGCCGCCTTCCCGCTCCGACCCCCGCGCACATCAGCCAAGCCGTGCAGGTCGGGGCCCGGGAGAAGGGGCCGGCACCCGGCCTGCGGGTGGACGAGGGGGAACTGGACCGGCGCAGCGTGGAAAGTCGGACCTGGCGACTTCCCACTCACCCGCTCTCACCCAGCGAAGCAGGGTGAGAGCGGGGCGGCATGGCGCGGGAAGTCGGGCCGGCCGACTTTTCACGCCTGGCCTGGGCGGGCGGTGGGTGTGTCAGGAATCCTGTCGGCCCGGGCCTTCGGTGTCGTCGGCGTCGATGGGGGTGGCGTCGCTCAAGTCTTCTACTCTCAGTGGCTGTTGGCCGTCGAAGATGACCGCGAGGCCGTAGGGGTCGCAGATGGGCAGGCGTCCGTCGGCGAAGTGCAGGTGCCACTGGTCGAGGTAGAAGGTGAGTTGGGGGGAGTCCAGCGGGAAGTCCGAAGCCGGCAGGCCGAGGTAGGGCTGCGACTCCGGTTCGGTGAGGCCGAAGAAGGACGGGTCGGCCGCCACCGCCTCGCGCACGAAGTGGAGCGCCGTCTCGAGGTAGTGGTCGATCCTGCCGAGCACCTCGGCGACCAGGGGGAGGTCGGCCCGGTCGAGGTCGTCGGTGTCTTCGAGCAGGATGGTGGCCTCGACGGGGGCGTCGTACAGCGCGCTCCTCGGCGCCTGGTCGACGCTCCAGACCCTCAGGCCGTCGGGGCCCCGGGCGGGGAGCAGCCGTCCGATGCCGTTGCGGAAGACGTTCGGGGGCACGGCGGCTCCGTCTCGCGGGACTCGGGGGGCGGCCGCAGGGGCTGCGGCCGTTCCCTCGGATGATACGGCCGCAGGAAATCTTTCGGCCCAGCCAGGGCACAGTGATGCCATTTCAGGGGGTCTCGACCGCAAATTTTCCTGCGGGGGCGGGTTGCGTGTCGGGCTTGAGTTGGAGCGCACTCCAAGTCCTACGGTTCTGCCGTGGTCGCCGCCGCACGTGGTCGGCGGCGAGGAGACGGGAGAGGAGCAGCGCCGATGAGCATGTCCGCGCACGAGGCCGAGGTCCGCCGGGAGCGTTTCGCGCACGGGTTGGAGGTGCTGGAGCGGATCGACGGCGAGGTCGGGCGGCGGGTGGTGGACGCGCTGGACGACGTCAGTCCGGAGCTCGGGCACCAGGTGGTCGCCTGGGGGTTCGGGGAGATCTACAGCCGGCCCGGGCTGCCGCCGCGCGATCGGCAGTTGGTCACCCTGGGCATGCTCACCGCGCTCGGCGGGTGCGAGCCGCAGCTGGAGGTCCATGTCAACGCCTCGCTGAACGTCGGGCTCACGCCGCAGGAGATCGTCGAGGCGCTGCTGCACTCCGCCGGCTACTGCGGCTTCCCGAAGGCCCTGAACGCCACCTTCGTCGCCAAGAAGGTGTTCGGCGAGCGCGGCCTGCTGCCGGTCGCGGCGGACCGGCGGGACGACCAGCGGGAGGAGCAGCCGACGGACCGGCCGACCGACTGATCGGCGGCCGGCCCGGTGGTGCGGACTTCGGCGCGGCAGAAGGTGCCGCAGCTGGCCCGCCCTGCTGGAACAGGGCAAGCCGGATCCCCTGGGTGGTGTCGAGTGGCAACGGCCGGGGAGACCGCGTGCATGGGGCGCGACAGGCGGCCCGCTGGTGCTGTGACCGAGAAGGTTCACCAGGTTGGCGCCGACAGGCCTTGAGCCGGTTGGATGTCGCGAGACGTCCAACCAGGAAAGATGCGCGATGACAGAACCGGTCAGGGTCCGATGGCTCACGGACCAGGAGGGCCAGCGGTTACAGCGGATCGTTCTGGCGCGACCGCACCCGCCCCAGCGACGACCCGCCCGCCTGGCCCGCCACCGTCACCACCACCGACCCCGCCGAACTCCACCGCCTCCTGCACCGCCCCGCCGACGGCAGGATCCGCGTCCGCGCCGTCCCCCGACCCCCTGGGCCTCGCGGACTGACGCGACCGTTCCGGAGCGCAGCCCCGCGCGACGGGTCCGGGCCGTCCCCCTACACGTTCTGGGTTTGGTCGCGGGCCTCCAAGGCCTGAGCTAGCGTGGAATGCGGGACGTCATGCCATGCACTGCCAATCCTGCGGTTACCGGAACCGTTCCGACGCCGTCTACTGCGGAGCGTGCGGGACCGTACTAAGCCGTCCCTGTCAGACCTGTGGCGAGCCGGTGCCGGCCGGCGCCAACCACTGCCCGCAATGCGGTGCACCGACCTCGCTGCCACCGCCCGACCAGCAGGATCCCCTGCGGCACCAGACGGAGAACCGGTCCTACGCCCCACCGACCGACATGTCGGGATTCGAACTCACCGGCGTTGTCCGCGGCTTCCACCAGCGTCAGCAACAGGGGAGCAGCGGTGACCAGGAGGTCTGGCAATTCCGGGTGGAGCGGTACGACACCGACGGCAACAAACTCAAGCCCGTCCCCGTGGAGATGCGCGGGTACTCCTTCACCGGCTCGGTGAGCGACGGGGACGAAGTTCACGTCCGCGGCCGTTGGCGGGAGGGAACACTACACACCCAGGAGTTGACAAACCTCACCACGCACGCCCGGGTGCGGTGCAAGACCTACCGCGTACTACTCATCGTGGTGGGCGTGATCTTCGCCCTCATCGTCCTCGGGTTCATTCTGGGGATTCTGCTGAGCGGAGTTCTGGATCCCCCCTCGTCCCAGGGGCCACTCCCCGGATGGCCATCGGCGCCCTGATGAGCAGCGATCCGGTCACAACGGAAGCCGTGGACTACCTCCAGCGTCTCCGGCTCACTCCCCCACTGCCTGGCACCCCCGGAAGTGCGGCTCCGCTGAACGCACGACGCTTCGTCCGGCTCACCGGGGTGGGAAAGCCGGTGCACGTGCCCACGCCGCTGGCCGTCCCGGAGAGCGCGATCCGGCCCGACGAGACCGGTTTCGACCCGCCGACGCTACCCCTGTTGGTGGGCCTCGCGGGCGCGAACACACCGATTGCCTTCCTGCTCGACGGCAGCGGCTGGGGTGTCTCCGTACGCCTCGGGACCTGGGCCGCGAGCGAGCTGGACGCCGGCATCCTCGACACACAACAGAAAACGCTTCTCGCGGTGCTCGACGGCTGCTACCCCGCGGTGGACCTGACCGCCACGGGCGTGGCGACGCCACCCCTCGGCTGCGGCGCGATCGCACTCGGCGTCCCCGGATCGGTGAGGGTCGACGCGCGCGATGGCGCGCTACCCATCGACCGGCTCCTGCGCTCGATGAGCGGCCGCACCTGGGCCGCGCTTGTGCTGGCGCGACCCGTCGGCGCAGGAACGTTGAGCACCGACCGCAACCGGGTGCTGAACGAGATGCGGATAGTCTCCTCCGCAGTGGAGGCCGCCGGGCTGAGCAGCCCGCTGGCCGAGCATTACTTGCTCCTGCTGAAGGGACGGCTGGATGCGCTGACCGACGCCCAGGCTCGCGGCGGCTGGCGTACGGCTGTGTACCTGTTCGGCGGTAGGCCCGACGATCTGACCGCCCTCACCGGCGCCTGGCGGGCCGTGTTCTCTGGGGCGAAGTCCATTCCGGAACCCGTCCGGACCATCGACCATCCCGCCGTCACCGAGCTGGGCGCGAGCTGGGCGTTGCCCGACGATCCGGAGCAGCCCGGCCCGAACGCCTACCGGCATCCGTTCGCGGCACAGACTCTGCTCAGCTCGGCACAACTCGCGGCGTACGTGCACCTGCCCAACATAGAGACGCTGGGCTTCGCCATCCGCCCGGTGCCGCGCTTCGACGTGGTTCCGCCAGCGGCGGATGAGCAGGACCCCTGCCTGTCGGTCGGACAGGTCCTTCAACAGCATCGATCTACCGGCGGCCGGTACCAGGTGCCGCTGAAGTCCCTCACACGCCACGTCTTCGTCCCGGGCACGACCGGGTCCGGGAAGACCAATACGATCATGGGCTTGCTACTGGAAGCCGGTGCGCACGGCGTGCCGTTCCTCGTCATCGAGCCCGCGAAGGCGGAGTACCGGGCGCTCACCGCGCACCCGGTGCTCGGTCCGGGCCTCCAGGTCTTCACCGCGGGAAAGGCCACGGTGGGGCCCTTCGTCCTCAACCCGTTCGAGGTGCCCGCCGGCACAACCGTCAGCGAGCACCTTGACCTACTACGGGCCGTGTTCACCGGATCCTTCGGCATGTGGGCCCCGCTGCCACAGATCCTGGAGCACTGCCTGCACGAGGTGTACCGCGACCGGGGCTGGGATCTGCGCACCGACACCAACACCCGGCTGGACGGGACGGAAGCCGCCATAAACACGACGGATGCCTTCCCCAACCTTTCCGACCTGATCGCCAAGGTCAGCGAAGTCATCTCGGCCCTCGGCTACGAGGAACGCGTAGCCGGCGACCTCCGCGCTGCGCTCCTCACCCGGCTGGAATCGCTGCGCCGCGGCGCCAAGGGCGCGATGCTCGACGTGGCCCGGTCCCTGCCCGCCGCCGTGCTCTTCGACCGGCCCACCGTCGTGGAACTCGAAGCTCTCGGCGACGAAGGCGACAAGGCGTTCCTCACCGGGCTGCTCCTCATCCGTCTCGTCGAACACCGCCGGGCCCAGGGGCAGCGGACCGACCTCGTACACCTCCTCGTCGTCGAGGAGGCGCACCGACTGCTGGCCAACGTGCCCACCCAGATGAGCGAGGAATCGGCCAACCCGCGCGGCCAGGCCGTGGAAACCTTCTCCAACCTCCTGTCGGAGATCCGCGCCTACGGGCAAGGAGTGGTCATCGCCGACCAGGTCCCCGTGCGCCTCGCCCCCGACGCCATCAAGAACACCAACCTGAAAATCGCGCACCGGATCATCTCTGCGGACGACCAGGCCGCCCTCGCCGGCGCCATGGCCATGGATGAGCTTCAGGCCAAAGCCCTCGCCACCCTCGGAGTTGGCGAAGCGGTCGTCTTCAGCGGTGGCGACGACGCACCCCTGCTCGTCCGTGTGCCACCGGTGAAGGACCCACTCACAACCCGGCCACCAGCGGACGATCAAGTACGAACCCTCATGCGGCACTGGAGGGAGGCCAACCACTTCGGCCCGCTCTTCCTGCGCCGCCTCTTCTGTGACCAGACCTGCTCGACCCCGACGGCCTGCGACACGGCCGACCGCCTAGCCGAGGACGAATACGTGCAGCGCAACCTGGCGCGCATCGTCACCACCGTTGTCGACGAACCCGGGGCGCTCGACCGCCTGTGGGACGACCTGACCACGGCCATCGACGCCCGGCGCCCACCCGCCGTCCCCACCAGCGAGGTTCTTCGTGCCTACGTCGGACACGGAACCGACCGGCTGGCCACCCGTCGCGGCGCCCAACGGTCCTGGACCTATACCGACACCGGCGAGTTCCGCGACCGCGTGCGCGCGCTGCTCCTCGACAAGCTGGACACCGGCGGCCAGAACACCGCGGTTCTGGCCGGCGCCCTCCAGCAGACCGTGCACCGCCTGCACGACCGGCCGTTCGATCCCTACCCCGCCTGCCACCTCGTCTGCACGCAGGACCCCGTGCTCTGCTTGTACCGCTCCCCCGTCGCCGACCTCGTCGCCGGCCGCCGCTACCACCCCAGCTGGAACGAGGCTGACCAGCAGGATGCCGCCTCCGAGGACAAGCGGCGCCACCTGACCTGGGAGGTCTGCCAGGACGCCGCCTACGAACTGGTCGAGTTCCCCACGGAGGACATGCCCGAGGAGACCAAGCAGACCCTGGACACCACGGCACGGCGGGTCTGCCTCTGCTTCGCCCAACAGATGCTGGCAGACGACCGCCGCAAGGCACCCCGTACGGTGCGCCGCGTTCTGTCCCGCATCATGGGGGAGGCGGGTCTGTGATGCCGGACGCCACGAAGGAACTGCTGGACAAAGCGAAATCCCGCGCGGAACAGGCGGCGCGGGAGGGACTGGTCAAAGGCCTGCTGGCCGTGGGATGCCCGCCCTCGGTCGCCAATGCCCTGATGGGCAAGATGTCCGATTCGAGTCCGGGTGCCGGAAAGGGTCTTGAAATCGGCATCGGTGTCGAAGGGCGAGCAAGCCTTTCCGCCGAATCCAAGGTCCTCGGCGGAGCAATGCTCAACGCGGGCTCCGCGAAGACGAAGTTCGGCGCGGGAATCGATCTGGGAGCCGGCCCGCGATCAGATCACGGATCGCCGCGGGAGCGGAGTGAAAGCTCGGCCGATCGGCTCGATGTGGAAGACAGGACCCTGGAAAACCGTGAAGGCCGGAGCCGGAACGGCCTCGGGGGCCTCATCGGCGAGCGGAACCCCCTCTACAGCGACACACTCCCACGCCTGCACGACCTGGTGGACACGAGTCACAGCCGGAACAGCTCGGCCATCGAACGGATAAATCAGGGAATCGGTGACACCGCCCGGCTTGACGAGCACTCCCGATTCCCCTCACCACTCGATTCGACCGCTCTCGAAAAGCGCCCTTTGAGCCGCACCTGACCGATCGGATCGGCCTGCCCAACCCTTACTTCCTGGCGGGCCTCACAATCTCCGAAAGCTCGTGGTACATCCCCTTTCGATCCGTCCAGCTATCCGACGAGGAAACCGCCCCATGCCCGTCTCGATACTTCCAGTGGTCGTGGGTGTTTCCTTGCTTGTCGCGATCCCTCCAGCGATCCCCGCTACCAACTTTCTCGCGCGCCTCGTTATAGTCGTTCCGTAGATGATGAAGCTCGCCACCGCGCTTCTCGTCCCACACGTCTGAGCTTCTCGTTATTCCCACCTTGTCGAAGTGATCCGTCCATGTGTGCGAGTGCCCGTCCTTGCCAAGGCTAGTATCTTCCCTCGATACCACGTCACCGCGCGCATCAGATCGGTCAGTGATGTGGTGAACCTTCCCGTCCGCCCCTTTCTCCCGCCATGAATCGGACCCGCCGGTCAGCCTTCCCTCCAGGTCATAGAACTTCTGAACGGTATGCTCGGTGCCGTTTCGATTTTCCTTCCAGCTGTCAACCTTTCCATTCTCAGTTTCGGTTACCGTGTGGACAGCTCCCTCCCTGTCCACATACTGGTGCTCCTTGTCGGACTTTGCTGCCTTGTCGCCGGGAGAGCTTTCCCCGCTCTTACCTGCGGCCGCGTCCTTCGTTTCTTCCCGCCAGTCGGAACGGGCCGCACCGACATCCTTGCCGCCCAGGCCGCCCTCCCGCTCGCCCCAGGGGGCATTTGGCGCCTGGGCCTCCCGACCAGTGCCCAGGTCGGGCCGCTCGCTCTGGTGAGATCCGCTTTCCGAGTTGACCTTCGTCGATTCGCGCTCGCTCGTTTCCGGCTTCGCGCCAGAGGGGGATTTGGCCAGTTCGGGCCGCTCGGATCGAGTGGAGACGTCGGCCTTCTCCGAGGGTTGTTCACCTCGGGTTGGATGTTCCAGATCGCCATCGGACATCACGGATCGTTCCCATCGTCTCAAGCCCTGTCTCCACGCTAGACCGACAGGGGCGAGCACGCCCTCCCGTGATCAATGCCGTCATCGGTCTCCGGCGTTCGGGGATGGTCGCCCTGATCCGCCGGCGCCGCAGCCGGCGGATCGTCCGGGAGGAGTACGCCTAATGGGAGACGAAGGTCGGCCGCGACCCGGTCGGCTCCGAGGGCCGGTGGCTGCTCAGCGCCCGGACGGAGCGGCGGTGGCCTTCGCCGTGCAGTGCGGGCAGCTTCCGGGCCCGCTTCCCCGCGACGAACCGATGCCGGTGGACCGTCACCTGGCGCCGGGGGATGCCGCAGAGCGTCGCCGGGCCGGCCAGGGCGTGCTCCAGGGCCGGATCGCCCGTCTCCCGGCGCGCGGCGAAGCCCGTCGGAGCGAGCCCGAACGTGAACCGGAAGGACGTGAACCGGAAGACGTGGGCCGGAAGGACGTGAACCGGAGGGAACGGAGGCGGCGACCGAGAAGCGGCACGGCCGCCACCTTCCCACCCGGCTCCTCCACCGTGACGTCAGCGAGAGCCGGGCGGATCAGGCGGGCCGGGCAGGTCGAGGGTGGCGCGCAGGCCCCCGGCGGGCTCGGGGGCGAGGTGGAGGGCGCCGTGGTGGGCGTCGGTGACGGCGGCGACGATGGCCAGGCCCAGGCCGTGGCCGCGGCGGGTCGGGTCGGTCTCGGCGGTGCGGCCGCGGCCGCGCAGGAACGGTTCGGTGAAGGTGGCCACGGCCTCCGCCGTCAGTCGGGGGCCGGTGTTGGCGACGGTCAGGCGTACCCGCCCGGGCCGTTCGGGGTCGGCCCCGGTGGCGACGGTGACCCGCCCGCCGGCCGGCAGGTTGTGCCGCAGCGCGTTGTGCAGCAGGTTGACGGCCGCCTGGCGCAGCAGGACGGGGTTGCCGGTGGTCGGCGCGGGGCGCAGGTCGGCGGTGAGGGTGACGCCGAGGGCCCGGGCCTCGTCGCGGACGGCGGCCAGCGCCTCGCCGGTGGCGGTGGCGAGGTCGGTGGGGGCGAGGTCGGGCGGGGCGTGGCCGAGGTCGGCGAGCTGGAGCAGGGCCTCGCTGATCTCGATGCCGCGCTGGTTGGTGTCCTGGAGGCGGGTGACGAGCCGGCCCCAGTCCTGGCCGGCCGGGTCGGCGGCGGCGACCTGGAGCATGGTGCGGGTGATCGCCAGCGGGGTGCGCAGTTCGTGGGAGGCGTTGGCGGCGAAGCGCTGCTGGGCCTCGAAGGAGTGCTGGAGGCGGGCGAGCATCTCGTCGAAGGCGTCGGAGAGGTCGGTGAACTCGTCGCGCGGCCCGGTGAGGGCGATGCGGTGCTCCAGCGCCCCGCCCGCGGCGCGGTGCGCGGCGCGGGTGATGTCCTGCAGCGGGCGCAGCACCCGGCCGGCGATCAGCCAGCCGCCGACCAGGCCGACGGCGGTCAGCAGGGCCAGGGCGTAGCCGCTGGCGGTGAGCAGGGAGCGCAGGATCTCCTGGCGGGAGGGGGCGTCGGAGCGGTAGCGCGGATTGGAGGAGGTGAGGGGGTAGTTGGGCACGTAGCGCATGCCGACGTAGACGACGGCGAGGCAGAGGACGCCGGCGGTGACGGCGAAGAGGGTGTAGCTGAGGGTCAGGCGCATCCGGGCGGTCAGCCGGCGCGGGCGGGTCCCGGTGCGGCGCCTGCCCGTACGGCGCCCGGGGGTGGGAGAACCGGGGTCGGGGTTCACTGCGGGGCGCCTTCCTGGCGCGGGTCGGTGAGGCGGTAGCCCACGCCCGGCACGGTCTGGATCACCCACGGGTCGCCGAGGCGTTTGCGCAGGCCGGAGATGGTGATGCGGACCGCGTTGGTGAAGGGGTCGGCGTTCTCGTCCCAGGCGCGTTCCAGCAGGTCCTCGGCGCTGATGACACCGCCGCGCGCCGCCATCAGGACCTCCAGGACGGCGAACTGCTTGCGGGACAGTCCCACGTAGCGGCCGTCGCGGTAGACCTCGCGGCGGAAGGGGTCCAGGCGCAGCCCGGCGTACTCCTGGACGGGCGGGGCGGCCTGGGCCGGGCGGCGGGCCAGCGAGCGCAGCCGGACGACGAGTTCGGCGAGGTCGAAGGGCTTGGTGAGGTAGTCGTCGGCGCCGAGTTCGAAGCCGGCGACCTTCTCGTTCAGGCGGGCGGCGGCGGTGAGCATCAGCACCCGGCAGCCCAGGCCCTGCTCGACGATGCTGCGGCAGACGTCGTCGCCGTGGGTGCCGGGGATGTCGCGGTCGAGGACGACGACGTCGTAGCTGTTCACGGCCAGGCGCTCCAGCGCCGCGTCGCCGTCGGTGACGATGTCGCAGGCCATCGCCTCCAGCCGCAGGCCGGCCTGGACCGCCTCCGCGAGGTAGATCTCGTCCTCCACCACCAGGACCCGCACGTGCCGTTCTCCCTCGCTCCGCTGTTCGTACCCATTGGACCCGATGGGGCCTATCGAAAACGTATCGGCCTGCGCAGACGTCCTCGCAACACCGACTTTCCTCCAATGGTCCGGCAACGGACGAGCACCACCGGGAGGCAGGAATGGACACGACGGACACCCCGACGGAGACGGGGACCGGCACGGCCACGGGCACGGGCAGCGGCGGGGAGACGGGGACGACCGCGCGGAGCGGACGGCAGCGGCGGCTGGCCGCGGGCGCCGCCGCGACGGCGGTGCTGACCCTGGCCGGGGCGTGCGCCGCCGACCCGCCGGGCACCGAGGCCGTCCTGCGTACCCTGGCGGCCACCGTCACCGCCCAGCCCGTCACCGCCCCGCCCGTCACGACGGAGGCGGAGGCGGACGGGGAGATACCCGACGGCCGGACGCTGACCCCCGCCGACACCGGCTCCCCCGCCGTGGGCAACCTGGACGGGCCGCTGCGCGAGGCCCTGCAACGGGCGGCCGTCGACGCGCGGGCCAAGGGCATCGAGATGACCGTCACCTCCGGCTGGCGCAGCAAGGCCTACCAGCAGCGGCTGCTGGACCGGGGGGTGGTCAAGTACGGGAGCCTGGAGCAGGCCCGGAAGTTCGTCAACACGCCGGAGAAGTCCGCGCACGTCAGCGGCAAGGCGGTGGACGTCGGCCCGACCAGCGCCGACTACTGGCTGATCCAGAACGGCGCCCGGTACGGGCTGTGCCAGGTGTACGCCAACGAGATCTGGCACTTCGAACTGCTCACGACGCCGGGCGGGACCTGCCCGGCGCCGCTGCCGGACGCCGCAGGGTGAGGGGGCGCGCCGTGACCGCTTCCGCCGGTTCCCGAACGCCCGACGCGACGCCCGCCGACACGCCCGCCGGGGCCGCCCGGCCGTCCCGGCGGCGGGCCGCGCCCGGGTGGTGGGCCGTACGCCGGTGGCTGGCCGCGCCCGGGGGGCCGGCCGCGCCCCGCTGGTGGACCGCACGACGGCGACGGACCGTGCCCCGCCGGCGCGCCGTCCCCCGGTGGCGGCGCGGGCGCGTGCCCGCCGCGCTCGGGCTGCTCACCGCGCTCGCCCTGGGCGGCCACCGGCTGGTGCCGCAGCTGGGCGTGGGCCTGGGCAGCCTGTGGGAGAGCGCCCTGCCCTGGAGCGCCCTGGTGGCGGTGGCGGCGCTGCTGTGCGCGGCGCTGCGCCGGGCACCGTTGGCGGCCTGCGCGGGCGGGGTGCTGGCGGTGGTGTGGGCGGTGGTGTTCGGGCCGCTGCTGCTGGGCGGCGGGGCTCCGGCGCACGGGGCGCCGACGGGCGGGGCCGGCGGGCCGGGGCTGACGGTGGTCACCCACAACGTGAACGCCGCCAACCCGGACCCGGCCGGCACCGCCCGCGCCCTGCTCGCCGCCGACCCGGACCTGGTCGCGCTGGAGGAGGTCACCGACGCCGCCCTGCCCGCCTACCGGGGCGTGCTGGACAAGGCGCTGCCCCACCACGCCCGCACCGGCACCGTCGCGCTGTGGAGCCGCTACCCGGTGACGGAGTCCCGACGGCTGGTCATCGACCCCGGCTGGAACCGCTCCCTGCGGGCCGAAGTCAGCGCCCCCGGCGGGCCGTTGGCCGTCTACGTCGCCCACCTCGCCTCGGTGCGGATGACCGTCACGGGCTTCGCCACCGCCCACCGCGACCGCGACATCGCCGCCCTCGGCCAGGCCCTGGACGCCGAGCCGCTGCCCCGGGTCCTGCTGCTGGGCGACCTCAACACCGCCGCCGACGACCGCGCCCTGGCCCCGCTCACCGGCCGCCTCACCCCCGCGCGCAGCGGCTTCGGCTTCAGCTGGCCGTCCGCCCTCCCCCTGGCCCGGATCGACCACATCCTCACCCGCGGGCTGACCGCCACCGCCACCTGGACCCTGCCCGCCACCCCCAGCGACCACCGCCCGGTGGCGGCACGGCTGCGGGGGTGACGGCGGGGGCTGGCGGCGTCCCAGCAGGCCTGCGCCAGAAGGCCTGTACGGAAGGGGTGTTGGACGACGGGGGCGGGGAACGAGGCCGGGCCGGCCCCCGCAGGAGGGGGCCGGACCGGTGGAACGGGGCGGGTCAGCCGAGCAGTTCGCCCTGGAGGGTGACGACCTGCCGGAAGGGCGCGGTGGGGACGCCGGCGGGGTTGGTCATGGTGATGACGGCGACGACGTCGGCGGCGGAGAGGTAGGCGACGCGGGCGGTGGGGGCGCCCTTGGTGCCGGCCGTGGTGGACTCCACGAGGGTCAGGCTGCTGCCGTCGAGGGCGTCCCAGTCGTCGTGGGGGGTGCCCTTGGTGGAGGGCGCGGCCTTGGGGCTGCCCTTGGAGCGCAGGTCGGCGAAGGCGCCCCAGGACTCCCGGACGGAGCCGAAGCGCAGCAGCCGGATCTGGGTGCGGGTGCCGTCGGAGGCGGTCCACTCGCGGACGGTGGCCGCGCGGCAGGCGCTCTCCAGCAGCACGGAGCGCATCTTGACCGGGTCCTGCTGCTCGTCGGCGATCGCGTCACAGGGCACCCACTGGCCGAGCGCGGATCCGGCGGCGGAGGCGGACGCGGACGCGCCGGCGGAAGCGGAGGCCGAGGATGCCGGGGAGGCCGGGGAGGCCGGGGCCGACGGGGAGGCGGTCGGCGAGCCCGAGGGGGTGGCGGCGGCGGTGGGCGCCGGGAAGACCGGCGGGGTCAGGGAGCCGCCGGCCTCCTTGGGCGCGGGCAGCAGCAGGTAGCGCAGGTCCGCGTGGTGCGGGGACTTGCCCTTGTCGTCCGGGGCCTCCTTGCCCGCGGGCAGCGGAGGCAGCGTCAGCGGCGCGAAGGTGTAGCGGCCGTCGCTCGCGGTGGCCAGGCCCGGCAGGTCGGTGCGGTCGGGGGCGGTGACGGCCAGCGCGCTGCCGGTGCCGGCGAGGGCGAACACCAGGACGGCGCCGCTCCAGCGCACCGCGGCCTTGCGGCGCCGGGTGCGGCGGGCCTCCCGCTCCGCGAGGGTCGCGGGGTCCTCGGGCGCGGCGACGGGCGCGGCCACGGGCGCGGCGAGCGCCTCCAGGACCGGGGCGGCCCCGGCCTCGGGCGCGCTCCCGGGCGCGGGCGGCGGGGTGGCGTGGTCGGTCATACGGACGCTCCCGGGCGGGCGAGGCGGTCGAGCTGGAGGGTGAACAGGGCGACGATCTTGTCCTTGGGCAGCGGCGCCACGCCCTCGGCGCTCATGACCACCAGGAGGTCGCCCTCGGCGGCCGAGCACTCCAGGTAGTCGATCGGCGCGGACGGCGGCGCCGGCATCAGGTAGCAGTGCGCCTCGGGGTGCCCGGGGACGGCCGGGCCGACCCGGAACAGGCCGGTGTCGCCGGTGAAGACCGCGGTGTACTCGTTGATCCGCTGCACTTCCTGCTGGTTGAACTGGCGCAGCTTCAGGCCGATCACCAGGTCGTCCCCGTCGGCGAGGTAGGTGCGCACGCCGGAGGCCTTGACGTGCATGCCCTCCCAGTAGGCGCGCATCTTGTCGCGCTTGTCCTTGGGGAGCTGCTGGAGGTCGGCGTCCATCTCGGCGGACAGCTGCTCGCCGTTCTGCTCGCTGTCGTGGCCGTAGCCGCCGTCGTCCGGGCCGGGCCGGTAGCCGGCCGGGACGGGCAGCAGCAGGTCGCGCATCGAACCGAAGTGGCTGCCGTTGGACTTGGCGCCGTACGGCGTGGCGGTCGCGGTGGGGGTGGGACCGGTGGACGGGGCGGCGGCGGTGGCCGGCGCGGGGTCGTCGTACTGGGTCTTGATGATGCCGACGCCGATGGCCACGCCGACCAGCGCGGCGGCGGCGGTCGCGGCCCCCGCGCGCAGCAGGCGGCGGGAGGCGGGGCTCGGGCCGGCGGGTGCGGCGAGGCCTGTGGGCGCGGCGGACCCGATGGGCGAACCCTCGGATGCCGGTTCGGGCGCGCCCGGGGCGGCGGAGGCGGTCACGGTGTCGTCGTTCATCCCAGCCGCTCCCACTGTCGCTTGGCGAGGTCCTTGAGGGTGTCGGGGTTCGCCGGCTTGGTGTCGAGGACCTCGATCGTCATCTCCACCGAGCCGCGTTTGGCGTGGGCCCCGCCGTAGTAGTACTGCTCGGTGCTCTCGGCCCAATGGGTGGGCACGATGTCCACCTTGTAGCCGCCGTTGGCGTTCTCGGCGAACGGCAGCGGCCAGTAGCCGCTCTTCGCCTCGTCGGCGCGGTCCTCGGTGAACTGGACCAGCTGGACGCGGTAGAAGACGCCGTCCTTCTTCCAGTTCACCTGGGCCGCGCGCCGGAAGCCGCGCGAGGCGAGGTCCTTGAACGTGTCGGCCGCCCCGCTCCTCTGCTCGGCGAGTTCGCCGATCGAGATCCAGCTCGGCTTGTCCGGGCGCTCCCCCCAGGGGGTGCTGCCCTCGGGGGCGCCGATCAGCAGCTTGGTCAGGTCGCCGTCGATGCCGAGCGGCGCGGGCTGCTCGGCGGCGAGGGCGGCCGGGTCGACCCGCTCGGCCGGGTAGGCCGGGCGGGCGGCCTGGAGCGGCGGCAGCGGCGTGGGCGGGCGCTGGGCCTGCACGGCGTAGCCGACGCCGCCGCCGGCCAGGGTGCCCAGCACCAGGGCGCAGGCGGTGAGCAGCACGGGGCGGGGGCGGCGCGGGGCCTTCGGAGCGACGGCCTCGGGCACGCCGGTCTCGGAGGCGAAGGCCTCGGGCGCGACGGGCGGTGCGGCGGGCGGCGGCGGAACGGCGGGCCCGGCAGGCCCGGACGCGGGCGCGGGCGCGGCGGGCACCGGCTCCGCGGGTTCGGTGGTCACGGAAGTGGCTCCAGAGGAGGAAAGAGGACGGGGAAAGGGCGGAGCCGGGCTCAGCCGCCGGTGGTGAGCCACTCGCGCTGGCGCTTCATCAGCTCGTTCAGCAGCGCCTTGTCGGGCGTCCCCTTCACGTCGACGTCGATCGTGTACTGGACGTCGCCCTGGCTGGAGATGCCGCTCATCGAGCCGGTGTAGGCCTGCTGCTTGGGGGCCTTCAGGTAGCCGCGGCCGCCGGAGTCGCCGTCGATGTCGAACGGGTCCAGCGACTTGATCTTGTAGCTCTTGGCGAAGTCGGACGCCATCGCGGTGGAGCCGAACTTCAGCAGGGTGACGGTGACTTCGGCCTTGCCGTCGGCGGTCCGGTACATCCGGTTCGCGCCGCCCTTGTAGCCGTAGGACTTGAGGATGTCCATGATGCCGTCCTGCTTGCCGAAGATCTCGGCGACGTCGTCGTCGCTCATGGCCATCCCGTCCACGGGCCCGTAGGACTCGCCGCCGGCCGGAATGGGGAGCAGGAAGTAGCGCAGGTCGCCCTCGTGCTTGCCGCCGCTGACGGTGCCCTTGACGGTGCTGGCGGGGGCGGGCTCGGCCGGGGCGGCGGTGGGCATCGGGACGGGCGCGGCCGAGGGCGTCGCGCTCGCGGCGGCACCCGCGCTCGCGCTCGCGGTCGCCTTCGACGGGGCCGGAGCGGCCGCGGCGGCCGGGCGGGCGTCGGGCTTGCCGACGGCGACGGTCACGGCGGCGCTGGCCGCGGTGACGGCGAGCAGCCCGGCGGTGGCCAGCGCGACGCCGACGGCGCGCGGCAGCCGGCGCGGGGCCTGCTCCGGTACGGGCGGCGCGGCGGCGTCGGGCGTGGTGGCCCCGGCAACGGTCGGTTCGCCAGCAGCCGGCTCGACCGGTGCCGGAGGTCCGGCGGCGGCGCCCTCGTTCTCGGGCTCAGGCAAGGAAATCCCCCCAGTGAAGAATGCGGAATCCCACGCGCGGGCTCCTCACGGGAACCACTCCCCCAGCGGGTTCTCCGGGCATTCCGTCACGCGTGTCGGCAGGAATTATGAGAGGCCGCCGACACCACTGCCAAAACAATCAACCGCCACACTTTCCCCCAATGTTCGACGAATCGGACACACCGTGATCGAACCGCAATGGGCGCTGTCCTGCGGCGATGACGCTGTGTCGACACATCGATTCGAACGCGGCCTGCTCCCGCCCCGGCGGCGCCGACGGCCCGTGCCGACATCGCGGTCCCGCCACCGCTCGGCACGGAGGCGTGCCCACGGGGCCGGGACGGCGTCAAACCGGGCAAGGGCCGGGAGAAGGACGGGGAAGCCGCGACCAGGGGGACGTCCGGCGCCGCCGGTGGTGCGGGCGTGGTCGTCGGACGCGCCAGCGGGCGCGGGGCCGCTGGGACTGTCCGCCGCCGCGGTGGCGGTGGGGGCCTACCGTTGGAGCGTGGACGGACAGGATGTCAGCGAGGAGCGCCCGGTCGACGGGCCGTACCCGGGCGGCCGCGAGGTCCGGGTCCGGGTCCGGGAGGCGGACGGGTGGAGGTGACCAGGACCGGCCCGCGGTTCGCCGTCGGCCCCGGATACGCGCTCTACCAGGGGCCGTTGGCGGACAGCGCCTTCCACCGGCACGCCACCTTCCAGGTCGCCGTCGCGGCCGCCGCCCGCACGGTGGCCATCGACGACGACACCGGGCGGCGCCACCGCGGGCCCGCACTCGTGGTGCCGCCGATGACGCGCCACCGGATGGCCCCGACCCGGGAGGTGCTGACCTTCTACGTCGACCCGCACTGCGCCTTCGCCGACCGGCTGCGCGCGGGCTGCTGGCGCTGATCGGCCTGGTGGTCAGCTTCGGGCTGCTGACACTGTTCATCCTCCCCGCCATCCTG
>NZ_JBHVET010000091.1:0-16781 GCF_042802135.1 Kitasatospora sp. NPDC057512 | reverse complement strand
GGTGCGGGCCGCGGAAGACAGACCCGAGGGAAGGCCCGGGGCTCAGGAGTGGCCGAGCTCCTCGGCCGGGGCGTCGGGCTCGACGGAGCCGGAGGCCCGGTCGGGGTGCAGCGGCAGCGGCTCGACCACCAGCTCGTCCAGGATCAGTTCGGACGGCGCCGGCGGAGCCGGGATGACGGCCGCCTCGGAGTGCCCGCCGCAGCCGTACGCGAAGGAGACGATCTGGCCGTCGGCCGGGCCGAACTCGTTGCCGCACACGCCGAAGGCCTGCCCGAGCGAGCCGCCGATCGGCACCAGGAAGCCGCAGCTCGCGCACGAGGCCGGCGCGGCCTGGGCCATCGGGGTCTGCGGGCCGTGGGACTTCTCCCAGCGCTCGGCGGCCAGGTGCAGGCCGAGCCGGGAGAGCACCCGGCTGCGGCCGAGGCCCAGCTCCTCGGCGACGGCGTTGATCCGGGCGCGGGCCGGGGCGGGCTGGACGTGCGGGTCGGTGACGACCAGGTCCTCGTCGTCCGCCAGGGCGACCGCGGAGTTCGGCGCCGGCTCGTCCTCGCCGGTCCAGCCGGGCTCCAGCCGCAGGTCGTCGGCGCCGGTGGGCAGCAGGTCTCCCGGGCCCATGTCGCCGGGGCGCAGCCGGTCGCTCCACGGCACCCACTCGGGGGCGAGCACCGCGTCGGCGCCCGGCAGCAGCACGACCTCGTCCAGGGTCACGTTCTTGGCGCGCGGGGCGCGGGCGACGGTGACCGCCCAGTGCCAGCCGCGGTAGGCCGCGTCCAGGCACTCGAAGGTGTGGGTGACGACGCGGTCGGCGTCGGCCTGGACGCCCAGGTGCGGCCCGACGGCCTCCGCACCGACGGCCTCCTCGGCGGCCTGGCGGGCGAGTTCGACGGCCTCGGCACAGAGCCGGTCGGGGGTACGGCTTCGCATCGCAGCACTCACGGCGTCGATTCTCTCCCAGTTCTTCTGTCGCCCACGGCGTGTTGCCTGTTCCGTCGCGGCTCGGTGTCCCTCGTCCATTCTGCGCGACCGGGAGCCCCCTCGGGTACCGGCCGCGCCGCTCGACCGGCCTGCCGGCGCCCCGGCGCTCCGGCGGGTCGACCTTGGGCAGGCTACCCGTCGGCCGGTGCCCCGGCACAGTCCGGGGCGGACACGGCCGCTCCGGGGCCGCGCCGAGCGGAGTCCGGTCCCGCGTCGGCTCGGCGTTTCTGGGGCAGGATGGGCTTGTGGCGGACCACGACCCGTCGCAGCACGCACTGCGCGCCCCGCAGGCCGGCAGCCCCGACCAGGCGGACGCCGTGCCGCGACAGCAGCCCCCGGTCCCCGGCGCGGACGAACCGCAGCCGGCGGACGGCCCCGAGGCGCCCGCCGGCCCCCTGGACCTCTCCCCGGAAGCCGCCGACCGGACGGGGCGGGAGCCGGACGAGAACGGGGCCGAGGACGGGGCCGAGGTCCCCGAGCCCCGCCGGCACTTCCTGGTCCGCACCGCCTCCGCCGCCGGCTCCCGCACCGGCAAGGTGGTGCACGGCACCGGCCGACGGATCCGCCGGGCCACCGCCGCCGAGGGCGCGGGCGAGTCCGGCCTCGCCAAGCTGATCGAGCTGCACGCGCTCAACTCCTTCGGCGACATGCTGATCACCATCGCGCTGGCGTCCACCATCTTCTTCTCGGTGCCCACCGGCGAGGCCCGCGGCCGGGTCGCGCTCTACCTGCTGATCACGATGGCCCCGTTCGCCCTCCTGGCCCCGGTGGTCGGCCCGCTGCTGGACCGCCTCCCGCACGGCCGCCGGGCGGCCATGGCGATGGCCATGCTGGCCCGCGCGGTGCTGGCCTGGACGATGGCCGGGGTGATCGCCGGCGGCGGCATCGCGCTCTACCCGGAGGCACTCGGCGTGCTGGTCGCGTCCAAGGCGTACGGGGTGGTGCGCAGCGTGGTGGTGCCCCGGCTGCTGCCGAGCCGGCTGTCCCTGGTGAAGGCGAACTCCCGGGTCACCCTGGCCGGGCTGCTGGCCACCGGTGTGGCGGCCGCGGTGGGCGGGCTGCTGCACCTGGTCGGGCCCGGCTGGCCGCTGCGCGGCGCCTTCCTGGTGTTCGTGATCGGCACCCTGATGGCCTTCCACCTGCCGCCCGCGGTGGACTCCGCCAAGGGCGAGCAGCGGGCCGTCCTGCACGCCGAGGTGCACGGCGAGGGCTCGCACCTGATCCACCACCGGCCGCCGCCGGTCAAGGCCTCGCTGCGCACGGTCGGCCCCTCGGTGATCCTGGCGCTGCGGGCGATGTCGGCGATGAAGTGGCTGGTCGGCTTCCTGGTGATGTTCCTGGCCTTCCTGCTGCGGGAGGAGCCGATCGGCGGGCTGCGGCCGACGGTCGCGCTGGGCCTGGTGGCGCTGGCGGCCGGGACGGGCAACGCGCTGGGCTCGGTGCTCGGCTCCTGGCTGCGCACCCGGGGCCCGGAGGCGACCGTCGCCGCGATGCTGCTGCTGGCGACCTGCGTGACGGCGGCGGCCGCGCTCTGGTACGGCGTGGTGACGGTGGTTCTGGTCGCCGGGGTGGCCGGGATGGCGGCCTCGCTGGGCAAGCTGGCGCTGGACGCGCTGATCCAGCGGGACGTCCCGGAGGTGGTGCGGACCTCGGCGTTCGCCCGCTCGGAGACCCTGATGCAGCTGTCCTGGGTGGCGGGCGGCGCGGTCGGCATCCTGCTGCCGCTGAACGGGGAGCTGGGCCTGTCGATCGCCGCCGGGGTGGTCGGCCTGGCGCTGCTGTGGACGCTCCGCTCGCTCTTCCGGGTGGGTCTGCGGCGGCACCCGGCGACCCCCCGGGTGGCCTGAACGGGGCGGTGCGGCAACACGCGGTGCCTACCCCCGCGTCGCGTGATCGGCCCGGCCCGGTAGATTCTGACGCATGAGCCTCAATTCCCGTGCCATCGCCGCCCTCGGCGCCGTCGTCGTGGTCGGCGCCGCCACGGTGGGCACCTCCGTCGCCATCGCCGCCGGCCAGACCGAGCACATCTCCCACCAGGCCACGCTCACGGTCGGCAACTCCTCGGTCGTCGCGCAGCCGCTGTGCTGGAACGGCGGCAGCCCGCTCACCGAGGACCAGCAGCAGCAGTGCCAGGAGGACGCGACCAAGGCGCTGAAGGACGGCTCGCTGCCCTCCTCGGACGTCGTGGGCAGCGACCGGGTCGGCGTCGGCGTCTCGCCGAACGTCGCCGACACGGGCTGGTGGGCCTTCACCAACGGCGGCTCGGCCAACCAGGGCGGGCGCTACAGCCTGTTCTCGGCCTCCAAGGGCCAGACCTGGTCCGGCGCCCAGCCGGCGGGCAAGCTGCTGAACTCCAGCGGCAAGACCGTGGTGACCGTGGTCGAGGGCGACCCGAACCAGGAGGCCCCGATCGCCGTCTGGTACTTCCAGCTGAACACCCAGGACAGCTGACGGTCCTGCGATGACCGCGCACGCCGTCGCCGACGGCCGAGGCGAGCAGTCGGACCCCACGGGGGCCCGGCTGCTCGTCGTCGTCGCGGTGGCCGCCGAGGCCGAGGCGGTGCTGCGCGGCCTGCCCGGCGGGTCCGCCGCGCTGCCGCTGCCCGGCGGCACGCTGCACCGGGCCCGGGAGGTGCCCGTGGACGTGCTGGCCGCCGGGGTCGGCCCGGCCGCCGCCGCGGCCGCCGCCTCCGCCGCGCTGGCGGCCCACCCGTACGCCCTGGCCGTCTCGGCCGGGATCGCCGGCGGCTTCGCCCCGCACGCCCCGGTCGGCGCCACCGTGCTGGCCGACGCGATCGTGGCCGCGGACCTCGGCGCCGAGACGCCCGAGGGCTTCGCCGACGTCACCGAGCTGGGCTTCGGCACCGTCCGGCACACCCCGCCCCCGGCCGCCGTCGCGCTGGCCGCGCGGGCGCTGGACGCCGTGACCGGCCCGGTGCTGACCGTCTCCACCGTCACCGGCAGCGCCGAGCGCGCCGCCGCGCTGGCCGCCCGCCACCCGGGCGCCGCCGCCGAGGCGATGGAGGGCTTCGGCGTGGCCGAGGCCGCCGCCCGGTACGGCGTGCCGGCCCTCGAACTGCGCACCGTGTCCAACCCCGTGGGCCCGCGCGACCGGGCCGCCTGGCGGATCGGCGAGGCGCTGGCCGCCCTGGAGCGGGCCTTCGCCGCGCTGCCCGTCCACGAGCTGGCATCCGCTCCACGAACCGATTGAGGAGGCCGGCCGTGGCTGAACGGCTGAGCATCGCGTACTCGCCCTGCCCGAACGACACCTTCGTCTTCCACGCCTGGGCGCACGGCCTGGTGCCCGGGGCGGACGCCCCCGAGGTGACCTTCGCCGACATCGACATCACCAACGGGCAGGCCGAACGCGGCGAGCTGGACGTGCTGAAGATCAGCTACGGCGCGCTGCCCTGGGTCCTGGAGCAGTACACCCTGCTGCCCTGCGGCGGCGCGCTGGGCCGCGGCTGCGGCCCGCTGGTGCTCACCCTGCCGGGCGTGGACTCCCCCGCCGACCTGGCCGGGAAGACCGTCGCGGTGCCCTCCGAGCGCTCCACCGCCTACCTGCTGTTCCGGCTCTGGGCGGCGAAGGCGGTGCCGGGCGGCTTCGGCGAGATCGTCGTCCTGCCGTTCCACGAGATCATGCCCGCCGTCCGGGACGGCCGGGTGGACGCCGGCCTGGTCATCCACGAGGCCCGCTTCACGTACCAGCAGTACGGCCTGCACAGCCTGGCCGACATGGGCGAGGCCTGGGAGCGGGAGACCGGCCTGCCGATCCCGCTGGGCGCGATCGTCGCCCGGCGCTCGCTCGGCGCCGAGCGGCTGCGGGAGATCGCCGACGCGATCCGCTCCTCCGTCCGGCAGGCCTGGGCGGACCCGGCCGCGAGCCGCGGGTACGTGCTGGCGCACGCCCAGGAGATGGACCTGGACGTCGCCGAGCAGCACATCGGGCTGTACGTCACCGAGTTCACCGAGGACCTCGGCGAGGAGGGCTACGCGGCCGTCCGCGCGCTGCTCACCCGGGCCGCCGCCGAGGGGCTGGTGCCCCCGCTCGACCCGGGTGCGCTCGCGATCTAGAGCGCTCCGGCTCCAGGGCGTTCCGGCTCCCCGTCAGACGTCGAAGTTGTCGGCCACCGCGCGCAGCAGGCCGGCCAGCTTCTGGCCGGTCGGCTTGGCGGGGTAGCGCCCGCGCTGGAGGCCGGGCAGCACCGCGTCCAGCGTGGTGATCAGGTCCTGGACGATCGGCGCCATGTCATCGGCGCTCCGCCGCTGGGCGGCGGCCACCGAGGGCAGCGCGTCCAGCAGCTGCACGGCCATCGCCTGGTCCCCGCGGTGGCCGGCGACCACGCCGAACTCGACCCGCTGACCCGGCTTCAGCGACGTGACACCGTCGGGCAGCGCCTTGGTGTGGACGAAGACGTCCCCGCCGTCGTCGCGCGACAGGAAGCCGAAGCCCTTCGTCTCGTTGAACCACTTGACCTGGCCGGTGGGCATCTCGAACAGTCCTCGAATGGGTGTGAGGGATCCCGGCCCTGGCCGGGGATCACTGGGTGGTGGGGAAAGGCGGCCGACCTCGACTCGGCGCCCGTGGGCGCTCGTGGCCGGCACGCGGTCAGGAGCAGACTAACCGTCCGTCACTGCCTCATCCGCGTTCCGCGAGGAACCCGCGTTCCGAGGCCCGGTCGGGGCGGCGGGAACGGGATCTCGCGGTCACGGGCGACCCGGCACTGGCACGGCCGGGGCGCGGCTCCGCGCGGTCCATCGGCTCACACCCCCGGGTCTGAGGACGCGGGGCGCACCTGTAGCGCCCCTCGGCACCCCGTGCATACCCCCGCTCAACAGGGATCAAAACGTTCAGCTGCCGGGAAACTGCGCAACGTGACCGGCCCGCTCCGGTGGGCCCGCCCGGCGGCCGCTCTGCCAGACTGGGGACAGTTCCGACCGGCCCGTAGGAGTGAGCAGACGTGAGCAGCCAGAGCGCCGACCCCGGCGACGTGTACGTCAAGGCCGGGGTGATCGTCTTCGGACTCGGCGCGCTCGCCACCCTGGTCACCTTCGTCCCGCTGTTCCTGCACCTGACGCCGCTGCCGACGGCCGCGTACTGGCTGAGCATGCTGATGCCGGCCGGCTTCCTGGCCGCGCTGACCGGGCTGCTGCTGAACGCGCGGGCCCAGCGCCGCCGGATCGAGCCCGTCGAGTCCTGAGGCCCTCCGGGCCCCGGGACTCGGGAGCCCGCCGCGGGCCTGCTCCGGGGCCCGGCCTAGCGGTCGGCCAGGTGGCCGGCGAGCCAGTCCGGGAAGCCGGTGAGGTCGTCCAGCACCACGTCCGCGCCCGCCTCGTGGAGCTCCCGCGCGCTGTACGGGCCGGTGGGCACGCAGACCGCGAGGGCGTCGGCGTGCCGGGCGCCCCGGATGTCGCCGAGGTGGTCGCCGACGTAGACGCTCGCGCCGTGCTCGCGCAGCGCGTCGCCCTTGGTCTCCGCCCACAGGTCGCCGATCACGGTGTCCGCGGCCAGCCCGGCGTGCTCCAGGTGGAGGCGGGCGTTCGGCTCGTACTTGCCGGTGATCACCGCGACCCGGCCGCCGTGGGCGCGGACCGCCTCGACGGCGGCGTGCGCGCCGGGCAGGGCCACGGTCGGGGCGAAGGCGTGGTCGCGGTAGAGCTCGCGGTAGCGGGTGACGGCCCGCTCCACCTCGTGCTCCGGGAACCAGTTGCGGATCTCGTCCAGCAGCGGCGGGCCGAGCCGGGTGACCACCAGGTCGGCGTCGATGGGGGTGCCGGTCTCGGCGGAGAGCGCCAGGTAGGTGGCGCGGATACCCGGCCGGGTGTCCAGCAGCGTCATGTCGAGGTCGAAGCCGACGGTGAGCGGGGCGGGTGAGGTCGCGGGCATGCCGTCAGGCTACCCAACGGGTGCCGTCGGCCACGAGGCGATTTGCCCGGGCTTCACGGCGGAACTTAGGTTTGCCTGAGTTGTCAGCGGAGAGGGCCCATGACCGACACCAGCGCACCGCCCGGTGCGCCCCGCGCGCTGTACCGCGCGCCGCGGCGCCGAATACTGTGGCTGGCCGCCGCACTCGTCGTGCTGGCCGCCGCGGTGCTGCTGAGCCTGGCGGTCGGCAGCCGGACCATCCCGTTCGGCGACACGCTGGACGCCCTGCTGCACGGCGGCGACACCGCCGACGCCGTGGTGGTCCGCGAGCTGCGGGTGCCGCGCACCGTCGTCGGACTGGCCGTCGGCGCGGCGCTCGGCCTGGCCGGGGCCGTCATGCAGGGCCTGACCCGCAACCCGATCGCCGACCCCGGCATCCTCGGCGTCTCCCAGGGCGCGGCGGCCGGCGTGGTGGTCGCCATCTCCGGCTTCGGCGTCTCCACCCTCACCGGGTACGTCTGGTTCGGCTTCGCCGGCGCGGTGATCGCCACCGTGCTGGTGTACGGGCTGGCCGGGCGCGGCCGGGGCGGGGCCACCCCGATCAAGCTGGCACTGGCCGGCTCGGCGACGTCCGCCTTCATCGCCTCGCTCAACACCCTGGTGCTGACCACCGACGCGGCCACCATGGACCAGTTCCGCTTCTGGCACGTCGGCTCGCTCTCCGGGCGGACCTCGGACGTGGCCTGGCAGCTGCTGCCGTTCCTGGCCGTCGGCACGGTGCTGGTGGTCGCGGTGGCGCGCGGACTGGACGCGCTGGCGCTCGGCGACGACACCGCGAAGGGGCTTGGCGCCAAGACCGGCCTGGTCCGGGCGGTCGGCGCGCTCGGCGCGACCGTCCTGACCGGCTCGGCGGTCGCGGCGGCCGGCCCGATCGCCTTCGTCGGCCTCGCCGTCCCGCACGCGGCCCGCGCGGTGGCCGGCGCCGACCACCGCTGGATCCTCGCCTTCTCCGCCGTCCTCGGCCCGGCGCTGCTGCTGCTCGCCGACACCCTCGGCCGGGTCCTGTTCCCGCCGTCCGAGGTCCCGGCGGGCGTGATGACCGCGCTGGTCGGCGTCCCGGTGCTGGTGGCCCTGGTCCGCCGCCGCAAGGTGGTGGCGGCATGACTCCCCTCCCCCGTGTGAGCTCCGCCCCGGGCGAGGGTTCGGTCTCCCTGCGCGGCTACACCGTCGTCCGGGCCGGGCGGGCGTCGTTCCTGGTGCACCGGCGCTCGCTGGCCGTCACCGTCGGGCTGCTGGTGGCGCTGGCGGCGACCGTGGTGGCCTCGCTCTGCCTGGGCGAGTCCACCGTCGCGCCGTCCGAGGTGGTCAAGGTGGTGCTCGGCCGGCCGAGCCCGCACGAGCTGGTGGTCGGCGAGTTCCGGCTGCCCCGGGTGGTGGTCGGGCTGCTGGTCGGCCTGGCGCTCGGGCTGGCCGGGGCGCTGATCCAGACCGTCGCCCGCAATCCGCTGGCCAGCCCCGACGTGGTGGGCGTGACCTGGGGCGCGACCGCGACCGTGGTCGGCCTGATGGCGTACGGCGTGGTCGGCTCGACCGGCCAGGCCCCGTACGCGGCGGTGGCCGGCGGCCTGGTGGCCGGGCTTCTGGTGTACGCGCTGGCCTGGCGGCGCGGCCTGCACGCGCAGCGCTTCGTGCTGATCGGCATCGGCATCAGCGTCGCGCTGTCCTCGCTCACCTCCGTCTTCCTCACCAAGGGCGACGGCTTCCAGGCCCAGGCCGCCAAGGTCTGGATGACCGGCAGCCTGAACGGCGCCGGCTACGACCAGGCCGACTGGCTCGCCTGGGTGCTGCTCGCCGCCGTGCCGGTCGCGCTGTGGGCCGCCCGGGCCCAGCGGTCGATCTCCTTCGACGACGCCACCGCCGTCGGCCTCGGCCTGCGCCTGGACCGGATCCGCCTCGGCATGGCGCTGCTGGGCATCGTGCTGGCCTCGTGCGCGGCCGGGGCCGCCGGGCCGGTGGACTTCGTCGCGCTGATGGCCCCGCAGATCGCGCTGCGGCTGGCCCGCTCGGCGCAGATCCCGCTGTTCTGCTCGGCGCTGACCGGCGCGCTGGTGGTGGTCCTCGCCGACCTGGTCGCCCGGCGGCTGCTGGCTCCGACGGAGCTGCCGGTGGGCGTGGTGACCGGCCTGGTCGGCGCGCCGTACCTGATGTGGCTGCTGATCCGATCCCGCCGTGGAGGTTCCTGATGTCCGAACACCGCCTGGAGGCCCGGGGCCTCACCCTGGCCTACGAGGCGCGCACGGTCGTCGAGGACCTGGACGTGACCGTTCCGGACGGGCGGGTCACGGTGATCGTCGGCCCGAACGCGTGCGGCAAGTCGACCCTGCTGCGGGCCCTCGGCCGGCTGCTGAAGCCGGTCCGGGGCGCGGTGCTGCTGGACGGCGAGGAGCTGGCGCGGATCCAGACCAAGCGGATCGCCCAGCGGCTCGGCCTGCTGCCGCAGTCGCCGACCGCCCCCGAGGGCATCTCGGTGGCGGACCTGGTCGCGCGCGGCCGCCAGCCGCACCAGAGCTGGTGGCAGCAGTGGTCGCCGGAGGACGAGGCGGCGGTCGCGGAGGCGCTGGAGCGCACCTCCACCGCCGAACTGGCCGAGCGGAGCATGGACGAGCTGTCCGGCGGCCAGCGCCAGCGCGCCTGGATCGCGATGGCGCTCGCCCAGGGCACCGACATCCTGCTGCTGGACGAGCCGACCACCTACCTGGACATCGCGCACCAGGTGGAGGTGCTGGACCTGGTCCGCCGGCTGAACGTCGAGCGCGGCCGGACCGTCGTCGCGGTGCTGCACGACCTCAACCAGGCCGCCCGGTACGCGGACCACCTGGTGGCGATGCGGGACGGCCGGGTGGTGGCGCAGGGCGCGCCCGGGGAGGTGGTGACGGCCGAGCTGGTGCGGGAGGTGTTCGGACTGGACTCGGTGGTGGTGCCGGACCCGGTGACCGGCACGCCGCTGGTCGTGCCGGGCGCCCCGTGGGCGGCGCTCGCCCCGGACGCCACTCGCGCCTGACGGCCCGTGCTTAACGGCACTTTAAGTGCCATTTCGGACATAATCGACGGCGCCCCGACCCCACCGCGCCGCCAGAGGACCGCCGATGCCCCGGATCTCCCGCCGCACCCTCCTCACCGGCCTCGGCGCGGGCGCGCTCGCGGCGGCCACCGGCTGCACCGCCGCCCGGCGGCCGGCCCCGGCGGCCGCGGACGGCACCGCCGGCGGTGCCTCGCCGTCCCCGACCCCGGTGCCGCCGGTGACGGTGAACGCCGCCACCGGCCCCGTCGTGGTGCCGGGCGCGCCGATGCGGGTGGTCGTGCTGGACACCGACGTGCTCGACTCCGCGCTGACCCTCGGCATCACCCCGGTCGGCGCCGCGCTCCCGGCCCGCGACACCCGCTACCCCGAGTACTGGCCGGCCTCCCGGACGGCCGGGATCCGGCTGGTCGGCCCGGCTGGCTCGCCCGACCTGCCGACCGTACGGGCGCTGCGGCCGGACCTGATCCTCTCCAACCAGACCCGCGACGGCGACCGCTACGAGCAACTGCGGGAGATCGCCCCGACCGTGCTCACCCAGACCGCCGGGGCGCCGTGGAAGGCCGACTTCCAGCTGCACGCCCAGGCGCTCGGCCGGGAGGCGGCCGCGGCGGCCTTCGCCGGCGCGTACCAGAAGCACGCCGGGCAGGTGGCCCAGGCACTGGCGGCGGCGAAGCTGTCGGGACGCAGGGTGAGCCTGGTGCGGTTCGTGGAGGGCGGCGGCATCCGGCTGTTCGGCCGGCAGAGCTTCCCCGGCACGGTGCTCGCCGACGCCCAGGTCGGCCGGCCGGACGCGCAGAACGTCGACCAGTCCGACGTCGAGATCCCGCCGGACCAGCTCGCCAGGGCCGACGGCGACCTGCTGCTGTACGCGACGTACGGCGATCCGGAGCTGTCCGGGGCCAACGCCGCCCTGGCGAGCCCGGGTTGGCAGGCGCTGGGGGCGGTCAAGGGGCACCGGGCGTTCCCGGTGGACGACCAGCTGTGGTTCCAGGGGATCGGGTACACCGGGGCCAACTACGTCCTGGACGAACTGCAGCGCTTCCTCGGCGCCTGACCCGCCCCCGCGTAGCGGGCCGGGGGGACGCCGACGGCGGCGGTGAAGTCCCGGGTGAGGTGCGCCTGGTCCGCGTACCCCAGCTCGGCGGCGAGCGCGGCCAGGTCCAACCCGCCGTCCGTCCCGGCACGTTCGGCGGCCTCGTGGAGGCGGGCCCGGCGCAGCACCCACTTCGGGGAGGCCCCGACGTACTCGGCGAACAGGCGCTGGAGGCGGCGGACCGGCAGGCCCAGCTCGGCGGCCAGCGTGTCCACCCGGCGCAGGTCCGGCCTGCCGGTGATCCGGTCCACCATCGCGGCGACCTCGGCGGCGACCGGGTCGGGCTCGGGCAGCCGGGGGCGGAGGAAGGCGTCGGCGAGGGCCGCGGGGTCGCCGGACGCCCCGAGGACCTCCGCGTTGAACCGGTCGACCCCGGGCCCGAAGTACTCGGCGGCGGGCACCGACCGGTCGGCCAGCCCGCTCACCGGGTGACCGGCGAGGGCACGGAAGGCGCCGGCGCGGAACCGCGCGCCCAACACGTGCCCCGCGCCCTCCAGACGGCGGACGAAGAGCGAGCGGTCCACCCCGTACACGCGCGCCCGCGGGGCCTCGAAGACCAGGTGGACGTTGGGGTGGGCGAGCACCTTCTGCTCGTACGGCGGCAGGCCGCGCAGGTCCCAGCGGACCAGCCAGTAGTACTCGACGAACCGCGCCACGGCCGGGTCGGGGACGAGCCGGTCCACGGTGATCAGCTCCGCCGCCCGGGCGGGGTGGAGCACGCCGCGGCCGAGGCCGGGAGCGTCCGGGGGGTCCAGCGGGTCCGTGCCCATGCCGCCAGGCTAGTCGTCGCGTTTCTTCAAGACCGGCCGGTACGGCCCCGCGCAGAATCGACGCCATGACCGCCCACCCGATGCACCCGCTCCTGGCCCGCGCCGCCTCCGCCGCCGCCCGTGTCGCCACCGCCGTCCCGGCCGACCGGCCGCTGGACGCGCCGACGCCCTGCACGGAGTTCGACACCCGTGCGCTGATCAACCACTGGGTGCTCTACACCTCGCACGGCCTGGAGCACCGGGCCCGGCGGGCCGAGCTGCCCGAAGAGCTCGGCTCGCGGGACTTCACCGCCGACGCCGACTGGCGCTCCGGCTACGCGGCGCAGCTGGAGCGCGCCGTCGCGGCCTGGGCGGACCCGGCCGTCTGGGAGGGGGACGTCGACCTCGGCGGCGCCCCGGTGCCGGCGGTCGGGATCGCCCGGATGCTGGTCCTGGAGCTGCTGCTGCACGGCTGGGACGTGGCCCGGGCGACCGGCGGGCGGATCGAGGTCGACGAGGAACTCGCCCTGCTGGCCGGGGAGATCGTGGCGGAGAACGCCGAGCTGTACCGTCGGTACGCGGGCTTCGCCGAGTCGGTGGCGCTGCCGGAGGACGCCTCCGCGTGGGACCGCGCGCTGGCCGCCTCGGGGCGCGATCCGCACTGGAAGGCCTGAGCTCCGACCGACGGGCCCGCCGGCCGTCCCGCCCCGGTACCGGGAGACGGCGCGACGCGTCGTACGGCGCTCAGCCCGGGCGCATCGCCGCGGCGAGCCTCGCGCGCAACAGCCGTACGGCCGGGGACTGCTGGTCGCGGCGGACGACCAGCCCGAGCCGGGCGCGGGTGGCGGCGTCGGCCAGCGGGACGGCCCGCAGCCCGGCGCCCGTGGCGGAGGAGGCGCTGAGGACGGCCACGCCCGCGCCGCGCTCGGCGAGCCGGAGCAGGGCGGCCGGGGAGCTGGCCTCGATGTCCACCCGCGGATCGAGGCCGAGCCGGCGGCAGGAGTCCTGGTAGGCGGCGCGCAGGCCGGTGCCCGGGGGGAGACAGAGGACCTTCTCGCCGCGCAGGTCGGCGAGGCGGAGCCGCGCCCGGTCGAGGGGGTGCCCGGCGGGGACGACGGCGGCGATCGGCTCGTCCACGACGACGGTGTCCTCCAGCCCGGGGGAGGCCTCGCCGGTGTAGCCGATCAGGGCGAGGTCGAGGGAGCCGGCCAGGACCTGCGCCTGGAGGTCGTCGGAGTGCCCCTCGTGCAGGCTGAGTTCGATGCCGGGGTGGCTGCGGCCGAGGTCCGCGACGGTGTCCAGGAAGGGCGGGATCGAGCAGCCCATGATCATGCCGAGCCGGACCCGGCCGCGGACGGCGTCGGCGAACTCGGCGGCGGTGTGCTGGATGGCGTCGAGGGTGGCCAGGGCGTTCTTCGCCAGCGGGAGGACCGCCTCGCCGGCCGGGGTGAGGCGCACCTGGCGGCCGGTCCGGTCGAGCAGCTGCTGGCCCAGTTCGCGCTCCAGCTTGGCCACCTGGGTGCTGATGCCGGACTGGCTCACGTGCAGCCGGGCGGCTGCGGCGGTGAAGGTGCCCTCGTCGACCACGGCGGCGAAGTAGCGCAGCTGGTGCATCTCCATGACCGACGACGATAGGCGACCGGACCCTTGGGGCATAACCAGAACAGATGGATTCCATCTGATCCATCTGTTGGACGGATGGGTGAGGTGCTCGGGAGGATGGAGGCATGACGACGACCAAGACCGCGCGTGAGCTTGCCGAGACCTACTTCACCGCCTGGGAGGCGGGCGACTTCGAGACCGTCCGGAGCCTGCTGGCCGACGACGTCGACTTCGTCGGCGCGCTGGGGACGGCCTCCGGGGTGGAGGAGGCGCTGGCCGGGCTGAAGGGGCTCGGACAGGTGCTGGAGAAGATCGACGTGAAGGTCCGGGTGGCCGAGGGCGACGACGTGATCACCTGGTTCGAGCTGCGCACCGGCATCGCCCCGCCGGCGCCGACGGCGAACTGGATGCACGTCGAGGACGGGCGGATCACCCGGATCCGGGTGACCTTCGACCCGCGCGGGCTGCTGGCCGGTTTCGGCAGGTGAGAGGCCCCGCGGCCGCCCGCGCACGGCCGCGCGGGGGGCCGCGGCCCGCTCCGTTCGGTCACTCACCCGAGCGGTCAGCCCCGCAGGCGGGGCACGACGGGGCGCGCTACGACTGGGTGAAAGCCCCCACTCCCCCTCCGGGAGCCCCACCATGAACGATCCGACGACCCCGACGCCCACCGTCGCCGCCACCGTGCACCACGTCCAGCCGGACGGGAAGGCCGGTCCGGCCCTCGCCCACGGCTTCCTGCTCAACCGCCGTACGGTCCTGGTGCCCGACCCGCCGCAGACGGTCTGCGACCCGTGGCAACGCCTCGCCGTCCGCATCACCGTCGACCCCGGTCCCGGCCCCGGCCCCGACGACGGCGCCGAAGCCCTGCGGGTGGCCGGCATCAGCCTGGTCGCCCTCGCCGACGACGGCATCCACGCCGCGTCGGCCTACCTGGCCCTGCTCGCACCGTCGCACCACGCGACCACCCCCGCCGACGTCACCGCGAACCGGCTCGTCGAAGTCCTCCGGCAGCACCACGGCGACCAGTGGGCCGCGTACGCCGCACTCGGCTACCCGATCCGTCCGCCGAAGGAGCACGCCGCCCTGACGGAACCCTGGTGGTCCGACGTCCCGGCCCTCGACCTCCGGGAGTTCGTCGAGGCCAAGTGCTGCCTCGGTTCGAACCACAGCTGCTGCCGGGAACTCCGGTTGTGACGGAGAGCGTCCACCGCCGGAGGCCGCCGGCCGCCACGGCGCAGGACGCCGCGCTGGCACTCGCGATCACCGTCCCCGACGTCTTCTTCTTCGCGGCCCCGCTCGCACCGGGCGTCAACGGCCGTGACCAGCTGCTCGTGGCCGTCTTCGCCCTCCCGGAGGCCGTCGCGCTGACCTTCCGGCGGCGGTGGCCGCTACCGGCCTTCGCCGTCGTCTGGGGCGCCGCCGTCGGAGCCGCCCTGCTCTCCCTCAACAGCGACTTCGGCTTCACCCCCTTCTTCGGGGTGCTGGTCGCGCTGTACACGGTGGCCCGGGAGAACGGCCGGTCCGCCGCCGCCGTCACGCTCGCGCTGACGTGCCTGCCGATCGCCCTGGGCACCTGGAACCCGATCGCCACCGGGGCCGTGCACCCCGGCTACGAGACCGCGGAGACCATCAGCGAGATCGCCTTCTACCTGCCGGTCACCGCCGTCGCCTGGGGCGCCGGCCGCTGGGTCCGGGCCGCCGCCCTCGCCGCCGAGCGCGACCAGCGCGACCTCGCCCGCGCCCGCCAGGCCGTCCTGGGCGAACGCGTCCAGATCGCCCGGGAGTTGCACGACATCGTGGCCAACGCGGTGGCCGTCATCGTCATGCAGGCCGACACCGCCCGCAGCACCGCGCCCGCCGACCCGGACCGGCTGGCCGGCACCCTCCGCGACATCGAGGAGCTGGGCCGCAACGCGATGGCCGAACTGCGCCGCATGCTCCGGCTGTTGCGCACCGCCGACGTCCCCATGACGGACGGGACCGGGCGACACGGGCTCGCCGACCTGGGGCCGCTGCTGGAGGACGCCCGACGTGCCGGAATCCGGATCGACCTGGAGGTGCGCGGCACCCCGACCCACCTCGACGACAGCGTCGACCTGACGGCCTACCGGCTGGTCCAGGAGGCCGTCACCAACATCATCAAGCACTCCGGCGCCGGCAGCCACGCCTCGGTGCGGATCAGCTGGTCCGAGGTGCTGACCCTCGACGTGGTCGACGACGGCGCGGGCCGCCGCCCCGAGGCCCGCCGGGAACTGTCCACCGGCCACGGCCTGCTCGGACTCGCCGAGCGGATCGCGCTGTTCGGCGGCGAGCTGACCGCCTCGCCCTACCGCTCGGGCTTCCGGGTCACCGCCACCCTGCCGCTCTCCCCGCCGCCCTCCCCGCCGCCCGGTGCGGCGGGCTGACCGCCGCACCGGTCGCGGCGGTTCCCGGCCTCACGGCGCTTCCTGCTGCTCGGCGTACCTGGTCGTGAAGCCGAGGACCGCCACGTACCGGCCCTCGGCCGGCCCGGTGACCTCGCTCGGCCGCACCGGCTGCCAGGCCAGGTACTCGGACCGCTGCCCCTCGTCGTTCCGGTAGCGCCGGCCGCCGTACTTCTCGTACCAGTAGTCCTCGCCGGAGGTCAGGAGTTCGGGGCCCGGCGGCCGGGAGACGCTCACGGCCAGCTCCGTCCGCACCGCCTCGTCCGTCGCCGGCCTGAACTCCACCGACGGGGCGATCGGCCGGGCCGCCGCCTCCGCCACCTCCTCCGGGGTCGGGTCGGCGGGCGGCTGGTGGGCGTACTCGTCGGCCGCGACCAGGCCGCTCCACCGCTGCGAGCTCCGCCAGCCCTCGGCGTCCAGGTACCGGTCCAGATCGGCCAGCCGGGAGCGGACGTCGCCGCCGTCGAAGGCCAGGTACACGTTCACGGTCCGCTCGCAGGCCACCGGCAGCCACAGCCCCCGGACGAACAGGCCGCCGCGGTAGTCGGTGCGGCACACGTCGACCGTCGACCGCCCCAACCCCTGGGCCCACGGCAGCAGTTCGGACAGCCGGTCGATCCGGTCGGCCATCCGCTGCTCGGCCACCCGGCGGGCCTCCGCGGTCTCCGGCGCCCGCGCCAGCCCCGGGACGTCCGGCGGGGCCGGGATGGCCGTGTCGCGGTAGAACCGCCACCCGGCCCAGCCGCCGAACACGACCGCCACTCCCAGGAGCGCGATCAGCGCCCACCTCAGCCAGAACCGAACCACACCCACCCCCGGTCTCCACCCACCCCGCTCGGGCATCGTACGGGCGCGAACGCGTCGGCGGACGGGCGACGCCGCCGAAAGGCCGTCCCGCGGTGGCCCCGCCGACGCCCCGCACGGGACGTCGGCGGATCCGGCCAGCCGTGCGGGACACCGACGATCAGGCCGCCGCGCCGCCCTGCCAGGC